>DATDED010000226.1:0-4142 GCA_036523455.1 Gemmatimonadales bacterium | reverse complement strand
GAACGCGAACCCCTCGAGCGAGAACGGCATCCCGATGATCGCGCCCGCGAACCGCATGAACCCCGGCCAGAGCAGACCGAGCTCGAACGACAGCACCGTACCCGACACCGCACCCACCGCGAAGAGGATCGCCGTGCCGCGCGCCCACCGTTTGGCGAGGTCCAGGTGGATGGGATCGCCGGAGCGGCGCCAGCGCCGCTCGGCCACGACCATGAGGACCGGCATCGCGATCCCCACGACCGCGAAGACGATGTGGAAGGCGAGCGACATCCCCATCTGGACGCGGGCCGCGGCCAGATCGGACATGTCGCTACCCGCCGAGCTGCGCGAGGCGGTCCTTGATCCGCTGGAACTGCGGGAACCGCGCGACGAGGCCGCGCAGCACCGCACGCGCCGAATCGGGCTGACCCGCTGCGACCCAGGCATCGGCCGCCAGCATGCCGGACCGGACCGCGACGCGCGGGTTGTCTTCCGGCAGGTGCAGCGCCGCCAGCGCGGCGAGCGCGCCGTGGGGGTCGTTTCGGTCGCGCAGCATGGACTCCACCCGCACCAGCGCGACGGCCGTGTCGTTGGGGGAGCGGCGAGCCAGCTCCTCGATCAGCGCGGCGGCCCCGGCCGACTCGTGCCGCGCGCGATCCACCATCGCCTGCTCATACAGACCCGCGGCGAGCAGGCGGCCGATGTCCGTCGTGTCCCCCGTGCGCAGACCGGGACCGCCAGCGTACGAATAGACGAGGTCGCCGCCATGCTCGGCGACCTCGAACACCGCATAGCCGCCCACCAGCCCGATGACGGCCGAAGCGATCTCGGCCCAGCGCCGCAGCCCAGGCCGGAATCGGGCGAGCACGAGCGCCAATACCTCGAGTCCCGCCACGGCGAGGAACACCGTGCGCGTGCGCTCCCCCCATTCCTCGTGTGCCTGCACGGCGGCGGCGACCCCGGGAATCCGCTCGATCGGGCCGTGCGCCTGCGTGCCCGAGGTCACTGCCAGGACGGCGGCGATGGTGCCGCACAGCAGGGCCGTCGTGGCCGCGGGTCCCGCGAAGGTGACTTTCCCGGTGAGCGAGATCCAGCGCATCACCACGCCCGCCAGCAGCAGGACGATGGCGAAATGGACGATCTGGGGATGGAAATGGGCGATGTCGGGCATGCATGAAACATAACTGCGTGGTGAGTGGTGGGTGGTTCGTGGCTCGCCCGCCCGGGCCTCGCCTTGGACTAACCACATACCACTCACCACGCCGTTCTCGGTAGATTCCAGGCGCTATGGCGCCCACACTCCGCTCCCTCATCGCCGACCATCGCGTGCACCTGTTCGACGGCGCGATGGGGACAATGCTGTACGCCAAGGGGTTCTTTCTCAACGTTTGCTACGACGAGCTGTGCGTCAAGCAGCCGCAGCTGGTGCGCGAGGTGCACGAGGAATACGTGCGCGCCGGCGCGGAGATCATCGAGACCAACACCTTCGGCGCCACGCCCCTGAAGCTGGGGGCCCACGGTCTGGCCGACCAGACCGCAGAGATCAACCGGGCCGCCGCACAGCTCGCCCGGGCGGCTGCCGGCGACCGCGCCAGCGTGGTCGGCGCGATCGGGCCGCTCGGTGTCCGGCTCGAGCCGTTCGGCCCGACGTCGCGCGACGAAGCCCGCGATCTGTTCCGCCGCCAGGTGGACGGCCTACTGGAAGGCGGGGTGGAAGGCTTCGTGCTGGAGACGTTCAGCGACGTCGAGGAGCTGCATGCCGCGCTGCGCGCCGTGCGCGAGGCGTCCGATCTGGCCGCGGTGGCGCAGATGACCATCGGCACCGATGGGCTCACCGCTTACGGCACGGCGCCCGAGGATTTCGCCCGCCAGCTGACCGCGTGGGGCGCGGACGTGATCGGCGTGAACTGCTCCGTCGGTCCGGCCGGCGTGCTCGACGCCATCGAGCACATGGCGAAGGTCACCGACGTGCCCCTGTCGGCGCAGCCCAACGCCGGGCTGCCGCGCGACGTGGGCGACCGCAAGATCTACCTCGCCTCGCCGGAGTACATGGCGAGCTACGCGCGGCGCCTCGTCGAGGCCGGCGCGCGGTTCGTGGGCGGCTGCTGCGGCACGACCCCCGAACACATCCGCAAGATGCGCGACTACCTGGCGAGCGTGACCCCACGCAGCTCGGGCGTCGTCGTGTCGCGAAACGAGGTGACCGCTCCGGCCGGGGTCTCACCGGTCCCGATGGCCGCGCGGTCCCACTGGGGGAAGAAGCTCGCGTGCGGTGAATTCGTGACGAGCGTCGAGATCGTCCCGCCCAGAGGCGTGGACCCCAGCCCCATGCTGGCGCAGTGCCGGACGCTCAAGCAGGCGGGCGTGGACGCCGTCAACGTGCCCGACGGCCCCCGGGCGCAGAGCCGCATGGGCGTGCTCCCCTCGGCGATGCTGATCGAGCGCGAGACGGGGCTCGAGACCGTGATTCACTACTGCTGCCGCGACCGCAACCTGCTCGGCATGCTGTCGGACATCCTGGGCGCGGCGGCCGCGGGACTGCGCAACATCCTCATCATCACGGGCGACCCGCCCAAGATGGGTCCCTACCCCGATTCGACCGCCGTCTTCGACATCGATTCGATCGGGCTCACCAATCTCGTCTACCGGTTGAACCATGGCCTCGATCCCGGGAACAACCCGATCGGCGGCGGGAGCGCGACCCGATGGGTCATCGGCGTCGGGGTCAACCCGGCCGCCGTGGACCCCGACCGGGAGCTGTCGCGGTTTCACTGGAAGGTCGACGCCGGCGCCGAGTTCGCCGTGACGCAGCCGGTGTTCGATCCGCGGCAGCTCGAGGCGTTTCTCGCGCGCACCGCCTCCTACCGGATCCCGGTCGTCGCGGGGATCTGGCCACTCGTCTCCCTGCGCAACGCGGAGTTTCTCGCGAACGAGGTCCCGGGAGTGTCGGTGCCGGAAGAGGTGCTGGCGCGGATGCGTGCCGCGCAGGAAAAGGGAAAGGACGCGGCGCTGGCCGAAGGGGTGGCGATCGCGCGGGAGATGTTCGCGCGCGTGCGGGGGCTCGTGCAGGGCGTGCAGGTGAGCGCGCCGTTCGGGAAGGTGGAGGTGGCGCTCGAGGTGCTGGGGTGACGTTCGCGGCTTGACCTCGCGCTGTCGCGGCGCACCTTAGAGCTCGTCCCTCGTGAAGGAGCCTCCGTGCGCCGCCTTCTGTCAGTCTTCGCTGGAATCACCATCGTGGCCGTCCCCGCCTCGGCCCAGTTCTTCGGCCAGCCCTCCGGCTTCACCGTCGAAAACCCCGTGCTGCGCCGCCTCTGGACCCTGGGCATGGACAGCTCCCAGGCGAGCACGCTCGCCCAGGTGCTGTTCGACTCGCTGGGACCGAGGCTCACCGCCTCGCCCGCGATGGAGGCCGCGCAGGACTGGCTCGTGAAGACCTACCAGGGCTGGGGCGTGGACGCGAAGAAGGAGCAGTACGGCACCTGGCGCGGCTGGCAGCGCGGCGTCACGCACCTCGACCTCGTGGCACCCCGCGTGCGCTCGCTCGAGGCGATGATGCTCGCCTGGAGCCCAGGGACGCCCAAGGGACGACCCGTGCGCGCCCCGGTGATCGTGTTCCCCGATGTGACCGACAGCGCCGCGTTCGCCGCCTGGCTGCCGCAGGCCCGGGGCAAGTTCGTGCTGGCGTCGTTCGCCCAGCCGACCTGCCGCCCCGACACCAGCTGGGAGAAGTGGGGCGCGGCGGCCACGACCGACTCGATGAAAGCGCGCCGTACGGCAGCCCAGCAGGCCTGGAGCCAACGCTATCAGCACGCGGGGTTCGGCGCGACGCGCCAGGCGCTGCAGGGGATGCAACGGCGCCTCGATGCCGCCGGCGTCGCGGGCATACTCACGAACACCTGGTCGCAGGGCTGGGGCGTGGACAAGATCTTCGACGCCACGACCCAGCGCGCCCCGGTGCTGGATGTGTCGTGCGAGGACTACGGGCTGCTCTTCCGCCTCGCCGAGCACGGCCAGGGACCGGTGGTGGAGCTCGAGGCGCAATCCGAGGCGCGCGGCGAAATCCCGGTGTTCAACGTGATCGCCCGCATCCCGGGGACCGCGCTGCCCAACGAATACGTCATGCTCTCGGCGCACTTCGATTCGTGGGACGGCGGCTCGGGCGC
>DATDED010000225.1:0-4337 GCA_036523455.1 Gemmatimonadales bacterium | reverse complement strand
GCAGCGATCCGCCTACGGGGGCACCTCCAAGGACACTAGCGGCACCGCCCACAGCTCGGTCCGCCCCTCGAAAACGCGGGCACTCACCCTGCGCTTCAGCCGGCGCTGGGGAGCATTCACAACCGCGCTGGGGGCCCGCGTCGCCAGATCCGACCTGGTCGCGGATGCCCCGGGAGTCTCAGTGGGGTTGACCGACGCATTCAACTTCGTCGAATTCCTGCCGGAGGTGAGTTGGCGTGTCGCCCGTACGAGCCGAGGAGCTACGTTGGAGCTATATGGTGGCCCGGTGCTTGGGGTGTGGACATATGAGGATTTTGGTGGACGGTTCGTTCCGGGAGCGACTGCGGGGCTGCACGGAGTGTTCCCGATCTTCGAACGATTGGGTTTGTCTTTCCGCGTAGGCGGCAGCCTCACGCGGTCAGTCTTTCGAGGAAACGAGGTGCCGCCCGAGGTCGTGCTTCACGCGATGCGCCGCAGTGAGATCTCCTTGGGGTTGCACTACGGCCGCTGAACGAAATGGCGGCCCGGGATTGCTCCCGGGCCGCCACTCGTCCCTCGTCCCCCCTCCCCCGTCCCTACTCCCCCGTCATCATCCTCCGCCGCAACAGATTCAGCCGCCGCTTGAGCGAGCCGTCGTACACCCGCTCGCCGACGCGCACCACCATGCCGCCCAGGATGCGTGGATCGGGCCGGAAGTGCGCGCGCACCTCCTTGCCCAACAGCCGCCCCAGCCGCTCCACGATGGTCCGCTGCAGCGCGTCATCGGCGGGGGTGGCGAGGGTCACCCCGGCGTGGACGCGGTTCTCCTTCACGTCCACCAGCGCCTGGTACTGCTGCGCGATCTCCCCCAGCAGCCCCTGGCGGCCGCGCCGGACCACCGCCTGGAGAAACCGCACGAACTCCACCGGCGCCGTCCCTTCCAGCGCCTCCGCGAGCAGACGGGCCTTGACCGGCTTGGCCACCCGCGGCGAGTCGAGCACCACGGCGATCGTCTCGTCCGACTGGATGGCGCCGGCGAGCGCGTCCATCAGCCGCCCGAAGAGCTCCGCCTGGCCAAGCTGCTCGCCGGCCGCCAGCAGCGCCTCGGCGTAGTTCTTGGCGACCGTCGCGCTCTTCAATGGCGCTCGAGCGACGTCAGGTAATCCAGCACCAGCCGGCGGTTCGCGTCGCTATCGAGATTCGACTCGACCAGCTTCGACGCCGCGGCGATCGAGAGATCGACGGCCTCGCGCCGCAGCGCGAGGATCGCCTTCTCCTTCTCGGCCTCGATCTCGCGCCGCGCCCGTTCGAGCAGCTGCTCCTGATCCTCATGCGTCTTCGCCAGCAGCTGCTCCCGTTCCTTCTGCGCCACGGACTTGGCGCCGGCGAGAATCTCCTGCGCCTCGGACCGCGCCTTGGCGAGCGCCGCGCGGTGCTCCTCCAGCAGGCGGGCGGCCTCCGCGTTGGCCTGCCCGGCCTCGGCCAGCTGCTTCGCGATCCGCGCCTCGCGCTCCTCGACCGTCTTGAGCAGCGCAGGCCAGCCGAAACGCCACAGCACGACCACCAGCGCCCCGAAGATGAGCAGCGTCCAGAACATCATCCCCGTGTTGATGCTGAACGGGGTGAATTCGTGCGCCGCTTCTCCAGCCGGCTCCTGCAGCAGCCACAACAGGACGGGCATCACGGCATCAACTTGAAGAGCAGCGCGAACACCAGGGCCGCGAGACCCACCCCCTCGACCAGCGCCGCCGTCAGGATCATGGCGCCGCGGATGTCGCCCGAGGCCTGCGGCTGGCGCGCGATCGCCTCGACCGCCCGGCCGCCGATCTGGCCGATGCCGATGCCGACCCCGATGACCGCGAGCCCGAGCCCGATACCCGCGCCCAGCAGCGCGTTGGTGTTCTTGGCAGCGGCCACCGTGTCGGAGGCGGCCTGGAGCAGCAGCAGCATGTTCACCATGTCAATCCTCGGAGAGAGTGGGACCGGTTGCCGTCAATGCGCATGCTGCATCATCCCGATGAAGACCGACGTCAGCAGCGCGAAGATATACGCCTGCAGGAAGGCCACCAGCAGCTCGAGCAGCATCATGAACAGCACGAACGCCACCGAGCCGGCGGCCACCGCCCAGTTGGCGAAGATGAAGATCAGGCCGAGCAGCGCCAGAATCACGAAATGCCCCGCCGTCATGTTGGCGAACAACCGCAGGCACAGCGCGAACGGCTTCACGAGCTTGGAGATCAGCTCGATCGGCGTCATGATGCCGGCCATCAGCACCGCCCCGAACCCCGACATGCCCGGCGGCACGAACACGATCGTTTTCAGGTAGCCCTTGGGCCCGAGTGCAAAGAACCCCGCGATCTCGGTGATCAGGAACGTCAGGATCGCGAGCGTTCCCGTCACGACGATATTCCCGGTGGGCGTGGCGCCCCAGGGGAGCAGGCCCATCAGGTTGCAGTAGAGGACGAAGAAGAAGAGCGTGAGGATGTAGGGCGCGAATTTGGCGCCGTTGTGCCCGATGTTGCCGATGGCGATGTCGTCGCGCACGAACAGCGTGATCGCCTCGATCGCCGAGCCGAATCCCTTGGGGGCTTTGCCCTCGCGGTGGCGCCGCAGGGTCTGCCGGCCCGCGTACCACACCGTGACGAAAATCAGCGCCGCCGCGAGCAGCATGAATACCACGTGCCGCGTCGGCGAAACGTCCACGCCGAACAGGTACCACCCGGTCGGCAGGTGCCACTCCCCCCACGGCAGCTCGACCACATGGCTGTCGGCCGTGTGATGGAAGATCATGGCGCCGATATCGGGTGCTTGCATCATTTCAGGAACCTGATCTCCAGGAACAGGAGCGGCAACAGCACGCCCAGAAACCCGAGTGTCGTCGCCAACAGCGGCAGCGCGGCCCGATGTGTCGCCGCCACCGCCAGCAACCCGCCGAGCGACAGCGCACGGATCCCCATCCCGCCAAGCCAGCGCGCCATGAACACCCGGTGTGGCGCCTCCATCGCGGGCCGGAGCAGGGCCACCGCACCGAGCTGCGCCGCGAGCGCCACGGCGCCCCCGATCACCGCGCCACGACCCCCCACCCACGCCGCCAGCGCTACCAGGACGAGTCCGACTCCCAACAGGGCACCGTAGCCCTTCACCCGTCCCCCGTCCCCCGTCCCCGTCGCTTCTTGTCCGCTTGAGTTTCGCGCGTCACGCGGTAATAAATGCTCATGAAGCCGCCGAACCCGCCGAGAAATCCGCCGCCGATCGCGAACAGCGGCCGCGTATGCAGCCAGCCGTCCACCAGCCACCCCAGCGCTCCGAACCCCAGAATCGCGAAGGCGAACCCGAACCCCATCGCGACGTATTCGTAGCCCTGGCCATAGCTGCGCGCTTCGTTGTTCGGATCGTCCGGTGGCATCGCGACGCGCGAAAGCTATGTGCTTGTGAAATTTTTCGCAAGCAAAGCTCCTGGAGTGCAACTTTATGTGGCACTTGGGAGTACGATGTGATATCCTACGCACTCCATGACCACGACCCCCCGCCCCGCCCCCACCCCTGCGTCGTCCGCGTCACCGGGCGACGTCGAGCTGCTGGAGCGGCTCGCCGCCGGACGCCGCGCCCTCGTGGACCAGGTCGCGCAACGCATCGTGGGCCAGCGCGACGTGGTGGACGGCATCCTCACCGCCGTCTTCTCGGGGGGCCACGCGCTCCTCGTGGGCGTGCCGGGGCTCGCCAAGACCCTGATGGTGCAGACGGTGGCGGAGGCGCTCGAGCTGAAGTTCTCGCGCATCCAGTTCACCCCCGACCTGATGCCGTCCGACATCACGGGGACGGAGATCATCGAGGAAGACACGGCCACGGGAAAGCGCAGCTTCCGCTTCGTGCGCGGGCCCGTGTTCGCGAACATCGTGCTGGCCGACGAGGTGAACCGCACGCCGCCCAAGACCCAGGCCGCCCTGCTCCAAGCGATGCAGGAGCACCAGGTGACCGCGGCGGGCCAGACGCATCCCCTGCCTGCGCCGTTCTTCGTGCTCGCCACCCAGAATCCGATCGAGCAGGAAGGCACCTATCCCCTGCCCGAGGCGCAGCTCGACCGCTTCATGTTCGAGCTGCGAGTGGGGTATCCGTCGCGCGAGGAAGAGGAGCTGGTGGTGGAGCGGACCACGGGAATGCCGGCGGGGAAGATGAGCCCGGTGCTGGACGCGGCGGCCATTCACGAGATGCAGGGACTGGTCAGGCGGATCCCGGTGTCGAAGGGGCTGGTGCGGGCGGCGGTGGGGCTGGCCCGGATGACCCGGCCGGGCGATGCCGCGGCGCCGGGGTTCGTGAAGGAGTATGTGGAGTGGGGCGCAGGCCCGCGGGCGAGTCAG
>DATDED010000224.1:0-10143 GCA_036523455.1 Gemmatimonadales bacterium | reverse complement strand
AGGAGCGCAGCTACGATCGCATTACCGTCGCGGACATCACGGATCATGCGGACGTCGGACGATCCACCTTCTATTCGCATTACGATTCGAAGGAGGAGCTGCTGTTCGACGGTTTCGAAGCGGGGCTGCGCGCGAGGGCCGGAGCCGGGGCTGTATTTCGCCGGCTTGCACTTCCTCTACGCGATGTCGTCGGACACGGTGAACGGGGTGGGGCGGGACGCGGACTGGATCGCCCGGACCATCGCGCTACGGATGCGCGAGGCCCGCTCGGTGCCCGCTCCCAATCCGGCCGCCGTCGCCGCGTGAAGGGGGGACCTGCGCGGCGTGTTACCGCCGCGACGCCGGCCGCAGCCCCAGCGCGCCGTTGAGCCAGCGCACCAGCGGCAGCATCAGGAGGAACTGCCGCTCCAGCAGTGTCACCAGGCGGGGGTTCACTGCCTCCGTGTCGCTCAGCGTGCGGCCGGTGGTGAACGACTGGAGCCGGAGCCACGTCGTGGCCGGGTGGTCCGGTGCGTATCCGCGTGGCGTCCGCTTCAGCGCGTCCTCGCGGCTCAAGCCCCCCAGACGGCGCTGCAGCGCGGGGTGGTCGGCGATGCGGGCGAAGGCCCGGGGGTTCTCGGCGATCGCGTCGCGGATGCGGGCGAGGGCGGGTCGAGGCGGCATCCAGATGCCGCCGCCCGTGAACGAGTCTCCGGGCGCGATCTGCACGTAGAACCCGGCGCTCCCGCCCTCGCCATCCTGGCCCACCTTGCGGGTGGCGTCGCGGTGGTAGAACCAGGCCCCGATGTGGGTCTTGTAGGGCGATTTGTCGCGCGAGAACCGGATGTCGCGGTGGATGCGAAAGATCGACCGCCTGGGGTCACCCACGATCTCGGGGGCGAAGCGCGCCAGGCGCACGTCCATCTCTTCCACCAGCTCCCGCATCGGGCCGCGGACGTGCTGTTCGTAGTCGTCGCGGTGCGCCTCGAACCACGGCTTTTCGTTGCGCCGCGCAAGACCGCGGAAGAACCGCAGGGTCTCGGAGGAGAACGCCATCGCGCAATTTGCCGCCGGGAACGGCGGCCATCAAGGTTTCTTGCTCACCACCGGCTCGAGAATCGCCACCGCCCGCTGCACGGTGCTCAGCTCGGTCGCCGAGAGGCCGGCAAGCATGGTTCGCAGCGCAGCGAGTCGCCGCGTGCGTGCCTCCTGCAGGACTCGTTCGCCTGTCTTGGTGGCTCGGATCCGGACGATCCGCGCGTCTTCCGGGGCGGGGGTTCGGATGACGAGGCCCTCGGCCTCCATCGCTTGTACCAGGCGGGTCATCGTGGGAGGCCGGACGTGCTCGGCGGCTGCGAGCTCGCCCATGGTGCGCGGCCCTCCGCCCAACACCAGTACGGACAGCACCGAAAGGCGGGGGCCGGTGACGCCGCCCTGCTGATCGCTCCGGGCCACCCGGCGCAGGAGATGAATGGCCAGCGAATGCAGGCGGTCGGCGATCGCCGCGCGGTCGGTCATGGACGCTCTCCCCATCGGGTCTTGCGCATCCGGCGCCCCGTCATTATTTAGGTACCCTAACTAAATTATGACCGGAGCGGCCGCCGCGCAATCCCGCCGGCGACGCGGCCGGTGCGGAGGTCCACATGCCGACTGTCGCCGACCTGAGCGCCGCGATCCGGGAGCGGAGCGCCCCCCAGGTGGAGAAGATCCTGCGCGAAGCGCCGGCCCTCGCCGCCGCGCGGCCGGCGGGGAATCCCAGCCCCCTGCTGCTCGCGGTGTACGTGAATGCGCCGGATATCCTCGCGTTGCTCCGTCCGCACGTGATGCTGGATGCCTGTGAGGCGGCGGCGGCGGGCGACGGGGAGCGGTTGCGCACGCTCCTCGCCGCTGACGCCGCCCAGGTGCACGCCCGCAGCGGCGACGGATGGACACCGCTGCACCTCGCCGCGTTCTTCGGGCGGCGCGGGGCGGTGGATCTGCTGCTGGCGAGCGGGGCGTCGCTCTCGGCCGTGTCCGGCGGACAGGAACACAATCAGCCGCTCCATGCGGCGCTGGCGGGGGCGTGCGACGGGGTGATCGTACGCGCCCTAGTCACGGCTGGCGCGGACGTCAACGCGGCGGCAGCGGGTGGCGTTACGCCCCTGCACGTGGCGGCGTCACGCGGCAACGCGGAGCAGGTGCGGTTCCTGAGGGCGGCCGGCGCGAGCGTGACGGCCACGCTCGACGACGGGACGACGCCGGCAAAGCTCGCGGCGGCTCGCGGCCATCCCACCCTGGCCGAGGAGCTGCGGGCGCCGGTCTAGCGGGGGGTTTGGCCGCTTATCCGGCCGCGCCGAAGAGCGCGCCGGCGCCGGCGGTGAGCGCCATCGCCAGCGCACCCCAGAACGTCACGCGCAGGGTGGCGGTTGCCACCGGAGCACCGCCGGTGCGAGCCGATACCGCGCCGAGACCGGCCAGGAAGACCAGGGAGGAGACGGCGACGACCATGAACATGGTGCCGGAGGGCGCGAGCAGCGCGGCGAGCAGCGGCAGGAAGGCGCCGACGGCGAACGTCGAGGCCGAGGCGAGCGCCGCCTGAATCGGCCGGGCCCGGTGCATATCGACAATGCCCAGCTCTTCGCGCGCGTGCGCCCCGAGCGCGTCGTGGGCCATCAGTTGATCGGTGACCTGCTCGGCGACCGCCCGGGTGAGGCCACGGGCTTCGTAGATGGCGATCAACTCCGCCCGCTCGTGGGCCGGCGCACTGGCGAGCTCGTGCTGCTCGCGCGCGAGGTCGGCCCGTTCGGTGTCGGCCTGCGAGCTGACCGAAACGTACTCACCCGCCGCCATGGACATGGCGCCGGCCACCAGTCCGGCGACACCGGCGACGACGACCTGGTGCTGCGTGGCCTCGGCGGCGGCGACCCCGATGATCAGGCTGGCGGTCGACACGATGCCGTCGTTCGCTCCGAGCACCGCCGCCCGCAGCCAGCCGATGCGTCCGGAACGATGGATCTCGACATGGCGGGGAGTCATGCGCGGGTCGCCCGACGGTTGCTAGGCGGCGGCGCGCCGCACCGGCCGGGTCAGCTTGGCCAGGTACTCCTTTGCGGCCTGGAGCGCGCGCCGTTTCCCGCCCCAGGAGAGGTCGGCGAAGAACCGGCTGTGCCGCGGGACGTACATCCCGTCCCGGCGGCGGTGGAAGCCGGCGCGGACGTACCACCCGTGCGTGCGGGTGGAGTCCTGATCGATCCGGCTGATGCCGCGGCGTCGCACCGGCCGGCGGGCCCGGCGTTTCGTGGTAGTCGCTTTCATGACAGACTCGTGCGGCTGAGGTTAGGCGTGAAAGCTGCACCGCCGCGCCGCAAGTGGCTAGGCCATACTCGACTAAGGGACCTTCAGACTGGCGCGCGCTGGGCCTCACTCGGCGCGCAGCGCCCGCACGGGGTCCACGCGGGAGGCCCGCCGCGCCGGGACCAGGCTCGCCACGAGGGCGACGGCGATGAGCAGGGCCGTCACGGCGGCGAACGTCGCCGGGTCCGTCGGACTGGTCTCGTAGAGGAACTTCGACAGGGCGCGCGTCGCGATGAGCGCGCCAGTGGTGCCCGCCACGACCCCGAGTCCGGCCAGACCTAACGTCCGGGTCAACACCTGGCGCATCACCCGGCCGACCGGGGCGCCGAGGGCCAGGCGGATGCCGATTTCGTGGGTCCGCTCCATGACGGAGTAGGCCAGCAGGCCGTAGATGCCGACCGCGGCCAGCGATAGCGCCAGCAGCGAGAAGACCACGAGGATGCGCGTCTGGAACAGCGGCATGGCCTGAATACCGGCGATGAAGTCCTGAAGCGAACCCAGGGCTTGCGGCGGGAGGTCGGGGTCGATGTCACGGAGCGTCGCGCGGACGGCTCGTGCGTACTCGCCGGGGGCCGCGTCGGTGCGGGCGAGGAACGTCATGTGGCTCAGGAAGAACGTCCGCGAGACCTGACTGAGCGGTTGGTAGATCGCCGGCACGGGGCTCTGGGTGAGCCGTTCCTGCCGCACGTTCTCGACGACGCCGACCACCGTGAGCCAATCCGATGGCGTCGGGTGATCCTCCATGGAGATGCGCTGGCCCACGGGATCGGCACCCGGCCAGATCCGCTCCGCGACCGACCGGCTCACGATCACGACACCGGCGGCCCGGGCGTCGTCGCGCGCGGTGAACGGGCGCCCGCGCAGCAGCGGAATTCCCATCACGCGGAAATAGTCGGGGGTCACCGCCGGTTTGGAGACGTTGAAGTCCGGCTGTGACGGGCCGTCGACCGTGAACGTGCCATCGATCTGTGCGTCGCCCAGCGGACGCCAGTTGACGGCGGCGGCGCCGGCGGTGTGGGGAAGGCGCGCTAGGGATTCCACGGTCCGGTCGTGAAATGCCCGCATCGCTGCCGCGCCGGGGTAGTTCGTCTCCGGCAGGTCCACCGTGACCGACATGATGCGCCCGGGCTGGAATCCGAGATCGATCGCCTGCAGGCGCTGGAAGCTCCGGATCATCAATCCCGCGCCCGTGAGCAGCACCAGGGCGAGCGCGATTTCGGCGACGACGAGCGCGCCGCGCAGGCGGCCGGGTCCGGCGGTCGCGCGCACGCCGTGGCCCGGCGTCGGGGCCGCGGGTCGTCGCGTCGCCAGCACAGCGGGCGCGAGTCCGAAGATGAGGCCGGTCACCAGCGCGACGCCGAACGTGAACAGGAGCACCCGGCCGTCCATGCGAATGTCGGCGAGGCGCGGCCAGGTGCCGGCCGGCGCGAGCGCGACCAACGCGCGAGTCCCGGCGAAGGCGACCGGCAGTCCCACTGCCGCCCCCGACAGAAACAGCACGACGCTCTCGGTCAGAAGTTGTCGGACGAGTCGCCGCCGTCCGGCGCCGAGCGCGCTGCGCACCGCGATCTCCTGCGCCCGCGTCGCCCCGCGCATCAGCAACAGGTTCGCGACATTGGCGCACGCGATGAGGAGCACGAACGCGACCGTGCCGGCGAGCAGCAGGAGCGAGCGTTCGATGTTGCCGACCAGCAGGGTGTTGAGGGACAAGACGCGCGCCACCAGCCGGTCGCGAGGCTGGTCGGGGAGCGGCTCGAACGACGCGGACAGTGCCTCGAGCTCGGCCAATGCCTGGTCACGGGAGACGCCCGCTCGCAACCGCCCCACCACCGGCCGCATCATGGTCAAATGCGGATTGATGCGCATGTCGGCAGGCACCCACAGGTCCGCGCCCGACGGGAAGGCGAAGGAGGCGGGCATCACCCCGACGACGACGTAGGCGAGGCCGTCCAGTGTGATCGTCCGGCCGAGGATGGCGCTGTCACGCGCGAACCGGCCGCGCCACAGGCCGTCGCTCAACAGCACCACGTGCGCGCCGCTCCCCGCTCCTTCGGCCTTGTCGAACGGCCGGCCCAGCGCGGGCCCAACCCCCAGAACGGCGAAGAAGTCCGGGCTGACGTTCGCCACCGTCAGCCGGGTCGCGTCGCCGGCGCCCGTCAACGTCGCCTGCCCGCCGCTGAACGTCGCGATCGACTCGAATGCCCGTGTTCCCTGCCGGACCACCTCGTACTGCCGGTCGAGCAGGCCGGGAAACGCCCACGGAGGATCATCCCGCTCCTGATACGACAGCAGGAGCAGCCGATCGGGCTCGCGGAATGGCAGGGTTCGGAGCAGCACGCCATTGACGACGCTGAACACGGCGGTATTGGCCCCGACCCCCAGGGCCAGCGTCAGTCCGGCCACGATGGTGAACAGCGGCGTCCGCCGCAGCGCGCGCGTCGCGTAGTGGATGTCCTGCGCCAGGTCGTCGAGCCAGCGCACGCTCCACACCGCCCGGACATCCTCGGCGAGAACGGTGCGGTTTCCCAACCGGCGCCGGGCTGCCGCGTCCGCGTCAGCGGCCGTCATGCCGGCGACCCGGTGGTCCCGCGCGAGCAGCGCCTGGTGGAAGCGCAGCTCCTCGGAGAACTCGGCGCTCAGCCGCTCGCGCCGCATCCGGTCGCGCAGGCGACGCCACAGCGGTCCGATCACGTCGTCTTCATCACGCGGCTGATCGCCGCCATCAGCTGAGCGAAGCCGGACTCCTGCTCGCCGAGTTGCCGACGGCCGGCGGCGGTGATGGTGTAGTAGCGCGCGCGCTGGTTGTTGGGCGTCCGGCGCCACTCGGCCCTGATCCAGCCGCGCTGGCTCATCCGATGCAACGCGGGATAGAGCGAGCCCTCTTCCACCTGCAACACGTCCTGCGACAGGCGCTGCAGGTGCTGGGCGATGCCGTAGCCGTGCATCGGCGAGACGGTCAGCGTTTTGAGCACCAGCATGTCGAGCGTGCCGGGGAGGAGGTCGCGGCGGTTCGGCGGAGTGGGCGGTGGCATATAGACCGTCTAAGGGATAGACTATCTATGCCATTGGCTTGAGACGGTGTCAAGCCGGGGGGGTCAGTCCCGCAGCTCGCCGAGGCGCCGTTGCAGGAACCGCCGCTCCGGCTCCTGACGCGCGAGGGCCAGGGCCCGCGCATAGGCGGCCCGCGCGTCGGCCGTTCTCCCCAACCGCCGGCACAGATCGGCCCGCGCCGAGTGGGCCAGGTGGTACTCCTGGAGATCGCCGCGCGCAAGGATGGCGTCGATCAGTGCGAGCCCGGCCGCCGGACCGTCGCGCATCGCGATGGCCGCGGCGCGGTTGAGCTCCACCACGGGAGAGGGATCGGCGTGCAGCAGCACGTCGTACAGCCCGACGATCTGCGCCCAGTCGGTCTGCGCCGCGGCGGGCGCTTCGGCGTGGACGGCGGCGATCGCCGCCTGCAGGGTGTAGGGTCCGAAGCGACGCGAGGCCAGCGCGCGCTCCACCAGCGCCGTCCCCTCCACGATCTCCTCCCGGTTCCAGAGCGAGCGATCCTGCTCGTCCAGCAGCACCAGCTCCCCGGCTGCCGACACCCGCGCGGTGCGACGCGACTCGTGCAGCAGCATCAGCGCCAGCAATCCCATCGCCTCTGGGTCGGGGAGGAGCTCCACCAGGAGCCGGCCCAGCCGGATCGCTTCGCCCGAGAGATCGTGCCGCACGAGGAATGCTCCCGAGGAAGCGGAATATCCCTCGTTGAACACGAGGTAGACGACGTGGAGCACGGTGTCCAGACGATCCGGGAGATCGGCCGGGGAAGGCACCTGATAGGGAATCCGGGCGTCACGGATCTTCGCCTTCGCCCGCACGATCCGCTGGGCCACGGCCGGCGGCGTCGTGAGAAACGCGTGCGCGATCTCCTCGGTGGTGAGCCCGCACACTTCCCGTAGCGTGAGCGCCACCTGGGCGTCGGGCGGCAGGGCCGGGTGGCAGCAGGTAAAGATCAGCCGCAACCGGTCGTCCTCGACCTCCGGCCCGTCCGTCGCGGTCTCCGCCGTGTGCATCTCGATCTCCCGGGCCAGCTTCGCGACCGACGCGTCGAACCGCGCACGCTGGCGCATGGCGTCGATGGCCTTGAAGCGGCCCGCCGAGACGAGCCAGGCCCGGGGGTTGGCCGGGACCGCGTCGCGCGGCCAGCGCTCCACCGCCGCCGCGAAGGCCTCGTGCAGGGCCTCTTCGGCCACGTCGAAGTCGCCCAGCAGGCGAATCAGGGTGGCGAGGACGCGGCGCGACTCGGAGCGGTAGACGGCGTCCACCATCTCGCGCACCGGGTCGGCCGCATCCGCGCTCACGGGCAGGGTCCTACGGCTGGTCGAACTCCATGATCGGGCGCACCTCGATGCTCCCCATCCGCGCGGATGGAATCCGGGATGCCACCTGGAGGGCGTCGTTCAAGTCCCGCGCGTTGATCATATAGAACCCGCCCAGCTGCTCCTTCGTCTCGGCGAACGGTCCGTCGGTGGTGGACAGCTTGCCGTTGCGGACCCGGACCGTCGTGGCGGTCTGCACGGGCTGCAGCGCTTCCCCGGCCAGGTAGTGGCCGCTCTTCTTGATGTCTTCGGTGAAGGCGAAGTAGGCCCCCATGAACGCGTCGGACTCGCCCTTCGGCATGGCGCCCACCTTCTTCTCATCGTCGTAGATCAGGCACAGGTACCGCATGGCTTCCTCCGTAGACGTGGTCGAGAGTCGTGGACGCCAGTTAGTCGCTCGCGGGCAGGCGAAATCGACAAGACCGGCTCGTCTCGGCTATCCCGTTGTGCTCATGTGACTTATTCGGCTGGGGCGCGGCCGACGAGGTACTCGCTCTGCACCAGGCCGCTGGGATAGGCGCGCGTGGCCACGTGGCGGACCACGATGTCGCGCGACAGCGGGCCGAACAGCGGAATCCCGCTGCCGATCAGCACGGGCACGCGCGTGATGACGAGGCGTTGGATCAGCCCCGCTTCGAGGAACCGCTGGATCGTCGCGCCGCCGTCGACGTAGATGTGCTCCATGCCGCGCCCGGCGAGGCGGGAGACGATCTCGGCCGGCGTGCCCGACATGTGCTCGATCACGGCGCCCGGGAACGCCGGGATGGTGACGGGGCGACTGCTCAGCACCACGACGGGTTTCGTGCCGTAGTGCCAGCCGCCGAAGGTCAGGACGACCTCGAAGGTCCGGCGGCCCATGACGATGGCGTCGACGCCCGCCAGGAACTCCGTGAATCCGTGATCCTCTCCACCTCCCTCCGGCAGGAAGTCGAGGGCGTCGTTGGTGCGGGCGATGAAGCCGTCGAGGCTCGTGCCCACGAACGCGGTCGCGCGCATGGGCATCAATTGAGCCGCGGGACCGGTTCGGGTCAACGCCCTATTGCGTTTTCGGGGCCTTCTTCCAACCATAGTGGTCGAGCGGCTGGGCTGTACCTCGTCGTTGTCCCGTGGACGATGAGAGGAGGTAGCGTGATCGGAGCGCTGCTCGGAATGCTGGCCCTGATGATAGTCGGACGGTGGCTCTTGATCGGAGGCGATGACGGAACCGTAACAAAGCGCTGACGCAGTAACCACTCCTGCTGTTGTCTCTTCCGCCGCGTCCCCCCGGGCCGCGGTCCGGGTAGTGTCTCCCCTCGAAGATCAGGTCTCACGCGCCGGCGAGTGCCCCGAGCATCATGAAGGCCCTCAGGGAAGGGACGTTCGCCCGCCCTTTGGGGGGACTTCACGAGAGCCGACGTACACTCGCGGGGCAGGTGGATTTGCCGCCCGCGAGGGCTTTGGCCATGCGCCACATACCTGGAGGCACTCCATGAGTATCCTCGGAAATCTGATGTCTAAGATATTCGGCCACAGCGAGGCCGCGCCGGTGCCGACCCCAACCGGGGCGCCCGCAGCCGTCGCCGCCGTGGTCGACATCGAAGCGGTACTCTCCCAGATGGCCGCGAAGAACCCGCAGCAGCTCAACTGGCGCACCTCGATCGTGGATCTCATGAAGCTCGTCGGCATGGAGAGCAGCCTGACCGAGCGGAAAGAGCTCGCCAAGGAGCTCGGCTACACGGGCAACATGCAGGACACCGCCACTATGAACATCTGGCTGCACAAGCAGGTCCTCCGCAAGATGGTGGAGAACGGTGGCAAGGTCCCCGCGAATCTGCTGGATTGAACCGCTGCAGGATTGAACCGCTTCGATGAGCACTTGCCAGCCCAGCGCGGCTGGCAAGTGCGTTTTCACACCAGGGCACTACGGCTGGATCCCGTCGAGGAACTCCACCTGGCCGCTCTCCAGAGAATACTCCGCGCCGACCACGAGCAGGCGCCCCTGCTGGGCCAACTGCTCGAGCAGCTCGGAGCCGTGCCGCAGATGGTCCACGGAGGCGCGGATGTTGGCGCGAACGGCCTGGCGCACCAGCGCCTCCGGATCGTGACGCAGCCCGGTCGCGAGCAGTCCTTCCACGGAAGGGCGCACGCGGTCCACGATCGCGCGCAGGTTGCGCGACTGGCGTTCCGTCGGCGTGCGCAGCTCTTCCAGCGTCGCCAGGATGGCCCCGCACCGGGAGTGGCCCAACACGACGACGAGCTGCGTGCCGAACCGGGCGGCGGCGAATTCGATGCTGCCCACCTGGGAGGGCGCGACGATGTTGCCGGCCACCCGGATCACGAACAGGTCGCCGAGGCCCTGATCGAACACGATTTCCGCCGGCACGCGTGAATCCGAGCATCCCAGGATGATGGCGAACGGCTCCTGGCGCTCGGTCAGCTCGGCGCGCCGGCCGTGGCTCAGGGCGTCCTGCAGCGCGCTCGCGCCGGA
>DATDED010000223.1:0-1626 GCA_036523455.1 Gemmatimonadales bacterium | reverse complement strand
CGGCACGTTCACCATCACGGGAACGGCGAAGGACACGCTGACACTCGGCCTGTCCACACCGGCGGGCGCCTTGACCACCGTCTGGCACAAGTCGTGAGCGGCTTGCCAGGCACGCGGTGACGCGCGGCGTCCGGGCGCTCGGGCTCCTCCTGCTCACGTTCCCGGGGGTCGCAGCCCGGGCCGGCGCACAGGGGGAGCGAAGCGGTGCGGTCATCACCGGCACGGTGACCGACCGCCAGAGCGACAGCGGCGTGGTAGGCGCCGTCGTGCTGTTGCGCGGCACGCTGCTCCACAGCCAGACCACCGAGCGCGGGTGGTTTCGGCTCACCGGCGTGCCGCCCGGCACGTACACACTGACCGTGCTGGCCTTCGGGTACTCGCCCGATTCGCTTCCCGGCCTGACGGTGAGCGATGGCGAGACGCGCGACGTCACCCTCGCGCTGGCGCCGGCGCCGGTGGGATTGACCGATGTCGTGGTGACCGCCAGCCGCGCGCCGGAGCGGGGCGAAGAGTCCGGAGCGAGCGTGAGCGTGCTGTCCCGCCAGGAGCTCAGGCGACGCAACGTCACCACGCTCGATCAGGCCCTGGTCTACGAGCCGGGCGTGACCGTGAACGCCGGTCAGATCGACATCCGGGGCTCGACCGGACTCGCCCGCGGCGTGGGCAGCCGCGTGCTCCTGATGCTCGACGGACATCCCATTCTGAGCGGGGACGGCGGCGAGATCGATTTCGAGTCGCTCCCGCTGCTCGACGTGGACCGGGTCGAGGTGGTGCGGGGCGCCTATTCCGCCCTCTATGGCAGCAACGCGCTGGGCGGCGTCGTGAATGTGTTGACGACGGCCATCGACAGCACCCCCGTGACGACCGCGCGGCTCCATTTCGGGACCTGGCAGCAGCCCGACCGCTACCGCTTCACGAACCATCAGCTCGACGAGAGAGGAGTCGGCCTGCAGCGGTCGCAGCAGCTGGGCAGCGTCGGCGCCCGCATGTTCCTCGGCCGCGAGGTGTCGGACGGCTTCCGTCAGGACGACGCGCACGACGCCTGGCTGGCGCGGGCGAAGCTCGCGTCGCCCGCCGGCTCGGCGCATCCCTGGGATGTGTATGGCGTGTGGGCGCGCGAGGACCTCGGTGAGTTCTTCACCTGGCGTTCCGAGAGCCAGCCGTTCGAGGTGGACTCGCTCACGAGGAACGATCACGAGATCGACTACAAGCTGCTGACCGGGGCGTCGTTCACGCCGGTCGTCGGAACCGCTACGCTGCTGCGCGTGAGTCCCTACATCAACTTCAACAGCGTGCAGAACGATTTTCCCAACGACACGATCTCCGGCCGCAACAACCACCGGGCCACCCGGCTCGGCGGTGCCGTGGACCTGTCGCTTCGCCTGCAGAACGGTGCGCATGCGGTCGATGTGGGCACGGACGTCGCCCACACCGTTGTGACGTCGAACTTCCTGGGATCGCACCACATCAACGACGACGCCGTATTTGCACAGGACGTCGTCCGTCTCTCGGATCGCTGGGACGCCTCACTCGGCGCCCGGCTCGACTACCATCAGGCCACGGGCGGTCGGCCGGTATGGTCGCCGAGTCCGAAGGTCGGGCTGTCCTTCCGTCCGGGGAGCCGCC
>DATDED010000222.1:0-8111 GCA_036523455.1 Gemmatimonadales bacterium | reverse complement strand
ACGGCGGCGCCATCGCCATCGGCCATCCGCTGGCCGCAAGCGGGACCCGTATCACGCTGCACCTGCTGCACGCGCTGCGCCGCGCGGGCAAGCGGTTCGGCCTGGGATCGGCGTGCATCGGCGGCGGGCATGGTCTCGCCGTGATCGTGGAAGCTTTCCCGGCCTGAGAGGACCGCATGGGCGACTTCTTCCTTGGTATCATGGCCGGACTCGGCCTCTATCTGTTCTCGGGACTGCGCGTGCTGCGTGAATACGAGCGCGCCGTCTACTTCTTTCTCGGCCGCTCCTGGGGCGCCAAGGGTCCGGGGCTGATCTACCTGCCTCCGCTGTTCGCCCGCATGCAGAAGGTCTCGCTGCGCGTGATGGCGCTCGACATTCCGCCGCAGGACGTGATCACCCGCGACAACATCTCGATCAAGGTGAACGCGGTCCTGTATATGCTGGTGCGCGACCCGGTCAAGGCGGTGATCGGCGTCGAGAATTACCTCTACGCCACGAGCCAGCTCGCCCAGACCACCCTGCGTTCCGTGCTGGGAGAGACGGAGCTCGACGAGCTGCTGGCGAACCGCGAGAAGATCAACGCGATCCTCAAGAAGATCATCGACCAGCGCGCCGAAGACTGGGGCATCGAAGTGTCGGCGGTGGAGGTGAAGGACGTGGACCTGCCGCCCGAGATGAAGCGGGCCATGGCCCGCCAGGCAGAAGCGGAGCGGGAGCGTCGTGCCAAGGTCATCAACGCCGAGGGCGAGCTCCAGGCGTCGGAGAAGCTGGCACAGGCCGCGGCGGTGATCGGCCGGGAGCCGGCGGCGATCCAGCTCCGCTACCTGCAGACGGTGACGGAGATCGCCTCCGAGAACAATTCGACCACGATCTTCCCCGTCCCGATCGATCTCTTCAAGGGCATTCTCGACGCGGTGTCGCGCCGGCGCCCGGACGAGACGGCTACGCCCGCCGCACTTCCGGCCCGCACGACGGGCGAGTCCCTCTCCCTGCCCGCCGTCCCCGGCAAGGACAAGGTCAAGGCGTAAGCATGGCGGGCGAGCTGATCAGCCGGGAGGCCCTCGACCGCATCATCCGGCGCGCCGCCGAGCTCCAGACCGGCGAGCGCGATATCGGCGAGGGGCTGACCGAAGCCGAGGTCGAAGCCCTCGGCAACGACGTCGGCATTCCGGCGCGCTATCTGAAGCAGGCGTTGCTCGAGGAGCGGACTCGCCTTCCCGAGGAAGGCAGCGAGCGCGGATTGGCCTGGTCGCTGGTGGGGCCGGGCCGTCTCAACGCGCACCGCGTGGTGCCGGGGAATCGCGTCGGCGTCGAGCGGGCGCTCTCGGCCTGGATGGAAGGCGAAGAGCTGTTGCGGGTAAAGCGCCGCTACACCGAGCGGACCACCTGGGAGCAGCAGGTCGGGTTCATGGCGTCGATGCAGCGGGGTCTGCGGGGAGGCGGCCGTCGCTATGCGCTCGCGCAGGCCGAGGAAGTCGCCGGCCAGGTCACCCAGCTCGAGCCGGGGTTCTGTCACGTGCTGCTGAGCGCCGACGTCCGCAACCTGCGCCGCGCCCGGATCGGCGGGGCGGTCGCGCTCGCCGGGATGGGGGCGGCCGGCTCGGTGGTCGCGGGGACGATCGGCGTGCTGGCTCCGTTCCTGGCGCTGCCGGCGTTGGGGTTCGGCGCGCTGGCGCTGGTGGCGCTCGTCGCCGGGCGCGGCACGCAGCTGGGGCGGATCCAGGTGGCGCTGGAGCAGGTGCTCGACCGGCTGGAGCGGGGGGAGATTCGCTCCGAGCACGCCCTCCCCGGTCCCCGGGCCAGCGCGTTCGTGCGGATCGCCGAGGAGATCCGCAAACAATTCCAGATCTAACCGAGAGATCCATGAGCGACATCAAGCGCGTCGGGGTACTGGGGTGCGGACTGATGGGCAGCGGCATCGCGCAGGTCGCCGCCACCTCGGGGTACGAGACGATCGTGCGCGACGTGGCGCAGCCGATCCTCGACAAGGCGAAGGCGGGCATCGAGAAGTCGCTCGCCAAATTCGTGGAGAAGGGGAAGCTTCAGGCGGCGGACCGGGACGCCGCGCTCGGACGCCTGTCGTTCACGACGGTGACCGCGGACCTGAAGGCGTGCGACGTCGTGGTGGAGGCTGTGACCGAGGACCTCGACGTCAAGAACGCGCTGTGGAAAGAGCTCGACGCCCTGTGCCCCGCCGGGTCGATCTTCGCCTCCAACACCTCGAGCCTAACGATCGCCGCGATGGCGGCGGCCACCAAACGCGCCGACCGGTTCGTGGGCCTGCACTTCTTCAATCCGGTGCCGCTGATGCAGCTGGTGGAGGTGGTCCGCACGGTCACGACGTCGGACGACGCGTTCAAGCGGGCCTTCGCCTTCGCCCGCTCGCTCGGCAAGGAGCCGGTCGCGGCGAAGGACAACTCGGGGTTCATCGTGAACCTGCTGCTCGTGCCCTATCTGCTCGACGCGATCCGGGCCCTGGAGCACGGCGTGGGGAGCGCGACCGACATCGACAAGGCCATGCAGCTCGGGTGCGGGTACCCCATGGGACCGCTCACGCTGCTCGACTTCGTGGGGCTCGACACGACCTACAAGATCGCCGAAATCATGTTCGCGGAGTACAAGGAGCAGAAGTACGCGCCACCGCCGCTGCTCAAGCGCATGGTGCTCGCCGGCATGTACGGCAAGAAGAGCGGCAAGGGGTTCTACGACTATTCGGCCAATCCGCCGGTGGTCTCGAGCCTGGGACTCTAACCCGACCCAGAGGAGTACAGACCCGCATGTTCGGCTACGACCTGCCGCGCCTGCACGCGGCGGTGAACGACCTTCCCGCGGCGTTGCTGCTGGCCGCGGTCCTGTTCGATCTGATGGGGTGGATTCTGAAGCGGGATTCGCTCGTGTGGGCCGGCATCTGGACGCTCTGGGCCGGGGTCATCGGCGGCTGGGCGGCGGTGATCCTGGGCGAGCTCGCCGAGGACGCCGTCGAACACGGCGATGCCGTCCATGCGATCATGGCCACGCACGAGAAGCTCGCCCTCATCACCATGAGCCTGTTCACCGTCGTGCTCGCCTGGAAGCTGTTCCGCCGCTTCCAGCTGCGACCCCTCGAAGCGCGCCTGCTCACCCTGCTCGGGGCCGTGGGGTTCGTCTTCCTGCTCTGGACCGGCGCGGAAGGCGGCGAGATGGTGTTCGACCACGCCGCCGGCATTTCCACCGCGAAGCTCCGGGCGGAGATCGAGAACCGGGAGGCCGGCCACCATCACGGGCCCGGTGAGGCCGATGACCACGACGCGGCGGATTCGGCCCACGACGCGGCGGATTCGGCCTACGATTCGGCTGCAAGCACGCACGTCGATCCACCCGGCACGCCCCCGCACAGGCACTGATATGCGATTGCGGATTGCGGATTGCGGATTGTGGAAAGTCAGGCGTAGAGCAGGTGCCCGCAGGGCGACGTGGGCCGACCGCGTCAAATCCGCAATCCGCAATCCCCAATCCGCAATTGTCCTGGTTCTCGCCGCCTGCTCCCCCGTCACGACGCGGCCCCCGTTCCTCCCCTACCCGCAGGCACTGGTCACCGTGCTCGACGCGCCGTCGAGCCGCGTCGTTCCAGAAGCCCTGGGCTGGTTGACGAGCCAGGGGATGCAGGCCCAGTGGTCGAGCCCCCAGGATGGCTACGTCGAGACCGCGTGGTTCAACCTGCGCACACACGCCTCGGTGTTCGGCGAGGGCGATCCGGGGGATCTCCTCTTTACCGTGAAGATCCGTTGCTGGGCCGATCCAGACATCCCCGGCAAGACCCAGCTCACCGTCGAAGCGGTGTACCGCCCCGTGCTCGACCCGTCGCGCCCCGAGCGGGATCTGGAAGAGATCGTCCCGCAGGGCTCGGAAGGGTATCGCATCGCGCAACAGCTGATCGACGCGCTGAAGCAGAAGTTCGGGACCTGACCGACCGATGCGCGAGCCGTAGCGTGAACCGCGGTTTGTGACCGTCGCCGGAGATTCCTTCACCGACCCGCGCACCCGCGCCGCCTACTCCGAAGGCGCCGGCATCTACCGGATCATCCCCGACGCCGTCGCCATCCCTGCTGGAATCGAGGACGTCGTCGAGCTGGTGCGAGAGGCGGAGCGCAATCGCTCTCCGCTCATCCCCCGGGGCGCGGGCAGCGGCATGCCGGGCGGCAACGTCGGCCGCGGGGTGATCCTCGACATGAGTCGCGCCTTCACGACCCTGGAGGTGGACGCGCGCCGCCGCATCGCCCGGGCGGGGGCCTCGGTGACCTGGACCCAGGTGACTCAGGCGGCCGCGATTCACGGGTTGCGCCTCCCCCCGGATCCCTCCTCCGGTGCCTTCGCCACCTCCGGGGGCATGGTCGCGACCAACGCCGCAGGCCCGCGCTCGGTGCGCTACGGCTCGGTGCGGCCTTGGGTCCAGGCGATCGAGGTAGTCGGAGCTGGAGGCCAGCAACGGTGGATAAGAAGGGGAGCGGGGAGCGGGGAGCGATTTTCGCTCGCCCCCGACGACCGACGACCGATTACCGACAACTTTCCGAAGACGAGAAAGAACTCCTCCGGCTACGCCCTCGACGCGTTCGCCGCCTCGGGTGACGAGCTGGACCTCTTCGTCGGGGCCGAAGGGACGCTCGGGATCGTGACGACCGTCGAATGGCGCCTCGATCCCATTCCCCCCGAATCGGCCGGCGCGGCGCTGACGCTCGGCAGCCTGGACGACCTGGGGGAGGCCGTCGCCTATCTGGCGACCCTCGACCCGGCCGCCGTGGAGCTGTTGGACAAGACGCTGCTCGAGTTCGTGGCCGCGGCAGGCGGCGAGGTCCATCCGGGCGCCGAGTGCCTGCTCCTGGTTGAGTTCGAGCGCCAGACGGCCGCCGCCGCCCGCGGGGTTGTCGGGGACGCGGTGCGCGGCCTGAGGCATCTCACCGTGCAGGCCGACACCGCGCTCGACCGCGCCGGCCTGGAGCAGATCTGGGGGATTCGGCGCCTGGCGAGTCCTGCCCTGGCGCGCCTGCCGGAAACCCGCCGCTCGCTCCAGGTGGTCGAGGACGGGTGTGTGCCGACCGCCCGGCTGAGCGGCTACCTGGCGGGACTCCGGGCGGCCGCGGCGCGCCACGAGATGCCGGTCGCCATCTTCGGTCACGCGGGCGACGGGCACGTGCACGTCAACGCGCTGCCCGATCTCACGCGTCCGGGCTGGCGCGAGGCGTTGCAGGCCCTCTACGACGAGGTGCAGGATCTCCTCGTGGGCCTCGGCGGCACGCCGAGCGGAGAGCATGGGGACGGCCGGCTGCGCGCCGGTACGCTCGAGCGGTTCTTCGGCCCCGAGCTGATGCGCCGCTTCCGGGACCTCAAGGCGGCCTACGACCCCAAGTCCATCTTCAATCCCGGTGTTATACTCCCCGCGCCCGATTGGACGCCGCTGGCGGACTTGAAGGTGGGCGAAGGCGCCGCCGGGATTCCCGATGACATCGCCGCCCGCCTGCGCCAGATCGAGCGATTGGGCGGCTGGGGCACGCTCAAGCTGGAGCTGGCCCGGTCGCCGTAACGACCGACCACCGATCACCGACCACAGACCACCGCCTCCCATGGAAATCTTCCGCGCTCCCCGCGTCACCCTCATCGCCCGTCCGGAATTCCTCGAGCCGGCGCACCTCGCCGTCCAATGGAAGGGGGAGGCGACCGGCGGCGAGCGGCTCGCCGAGTTCGCCGGACGCATCTGCTACATGAGCCAGCACAACCCGGCGCAGCGCCCCACCCCCGAATACCTCGAGAACATCAAGAAGCAGGGCCACGGCTCGGTGCTCGAGCACGCCGTGTACGTGCTGCTGATCGAGGGGATCAGCCGCTCCTGCTCGCACGAGCTGGTGCGCCACCGCGCCGGCTTCGGCTACTCGCAGCTCTCGCAGCGCTACGTGGACGAGTCCCATGCCGCCTTCGTCGTGCCGCCCGCGATGCTGGGGGACGCGGCGCTGGAAGCGGAGTGGGAGCGGCAGGTCAGCGGCGCGCAGGACGCGTACGTGCGCGCGGTCGAGGCGCTGATCAAGCGCTACGAGTGGGTGAGCGACAAGATCCACCGCCGCAAGATGGCGCGCGAGGCGGCGCGCAGCGTGCTACCCAACGCCACCGAGACGAAGATCGTCGTCTCGGCCAACGCGCGGGCCTGGCGCACCATGCTCGAGCTGCGCTGCGGCGAAGGCGCGGAGCTCGAGATCCGTCGCATGGCGATCGCCGTGTTGCGCGTGTTGCAGCGGGAAGCGCCCGCGTTCTTCTCCGACTTCGAGATCTACACCGCCGACGATCGCGTGGAGTCGGCGCGCGTCGCGTATCACAAAGTCTGAGAGACGTCATCGGTCGTCGGTCGTCGGTCATCGGTGACCGCACTGAATGAGTCGAGCGACGACCGATCACCGACGACCGACGACATCGGTTTTCCCTATTGCATATCTCGCCCTTTTGTCATATTCATTCACAGGCACAAGCAGTTAGCGATCCACGGACCGTTCGCCGAACGGCCCCTTTTTTGTAAGGAGGTCACCCGAGACCACATGCGTATCGGTCTCGCGTACAATCAGAAGCCCGACACCGACACCACCGCTAACGACTCGAGTCGTCACAGCGACGTCTATGCAGAGTGGGACGAGCCTTCCACCATCGATGCGGTGGAGCAGGCTCTTGGTCTCTTCGGCAGCGTCATCCGCCTCCACGCCGACGCCACTTTTCCACAAAAACTCACCCGCGCCCGCGTCCAGCTCGTGTTCAACATGGCCGAGGGCCTCTACGGTCAGAATCGCGAAGCGCACGTCCCCGCGATCTGCGAGTACCTGAACGTCCCGTACACGGCCAGCGACCCGCTCACGCTGTCGCTGTCCCTGAACAAGGCGCGCGCGAAGGAGATCCTCTCCTACCACGACGTCCCGACGGCCCGCTTCGCCGTGGTGACGGACCTGGTCGACCTGACGCGCGTGCGGCTGCCCTACCCGCTGTTCGTCAAACCGGTCGCGGAGGGGTCAGGTAAAGGCATATTTGCCAACAACTTGTGCCATCACCGCGCGCAGCTGCGCGAGCGCGTCTCTTTCCTCTTAGAGACCTACAGGCAGCCGGTGCTGGTCGAGACCTATCTGCCCGGTCCCGAGTTCACCGTGGCCATCATCGGCAACGGCGCCGACGCCTTCTGTCTGCCGATCGTCGGCTTTGATTTCTCGACCCTGCCCACCGGCGCGACGCCGGTATACGGCTTCGAGGCGAAGTGGATCTGGGACACCGCCGAACACCAGCTCGACATCTTCGAGTGCCCGGCCCGAATCCCCGAGAAGCTCTACCGCCACATCGAGATCGTCGCCCTCGACGCCTACCAGGCGCTCGGCTGCCGCGACTGGTGCCGCATCGACGTCCGCGTCGACGAGGACGGGGTGCCCAACGTGGTCGAGCTCAATCCCCTGCCGGGGATCCTTCCCGACCCACGCATGAACAGCTGCTTCCCCAAGGCCGCACGGGCGGCCGGGTTCTCCTACGACGATCTGATCCAGGAGGTCGTCCGGATCGCCTGGAAGCGGGTGACCGGGCGGGAGATCATGGTGCCGGCGGCCGGGCTGCGGGCCGGGGCCACCGCGTGAGGGTATCCATCCTCTACGATCCGGGCGCCGAGGACTGGACCGCCGAGGATATCGCCGGGGTGATGAGGGCCGTCAACGAAATCGCCCGCATCTTCGAAGCAATGGGGCATCCGGCCCGGAAGCTCCCCGTCCGGCACGACATGCGCTGGTTCTCCGAGGCCCGGCGGTCGGACCTGGTGTTCAACCTGTGCGAGGGGGTGCACGGCTTCTCCCAGTGGGAGGAGCACGTGGTAGCCGCGCTCGAGTTCGCCGGCGTCCCGGTGACCGGATGCGGCCCCTGGACGATCGCCGCCTGCCGCCGCAAGGCGACGGCCAACGCGATCCTCGCTCAGGCCGGCGTGCCGATCCCGCCCTGGACCATCGCGCAGGGCAAGATCGACGACGCCTTCCCGCTCCCCGCGATCGTCAAGCCCGCCGCCGAAGACGCGAGCGCCGGCCTCGACCGCGGCTCGGTGGTCACCGACCGCAAGGCACTGCGCGCCAAGA
>DATDED010000221.1:0-8115 GCA_036523455.1 Gemmatimonadales bacterium | reverse complement strand
CAGGCGCGCCGCTTGAAGTAGAAGAGGCCGTTCTTGTACGCCTTGTCGGCGAACCAATTCCGCAGGTCGCGCACGTGGAGCTGCGCCCGGGCGGCCGCCTCGGAATCCGGATACCGGCCCGCGAGGTCCTGGTAGATTGCCAGGGCCGCTTCGCCGTAACTCGGATCGAGCTCGGGGTTGCGCCACAGCCGCATGTTCGCGTCCCCGGCGCGCAGCAACGACACCGCCGCGTACGCACTGCCCGGATACTGATCGGCCACCTGGCGGAAATCGTGCGCGGCGTCCACCAGCTGTCCCGCCTGGAATTCCGATTCGGCGGTCGAGTAGTGCACTTCGGGCAGAGCCGGATCGTTGGGGGGCAGCTCGAACTGCACGCGGCGGAAGGTCTGCAACGCCTTCGTGAACTTGCCGGCGCGAAACTCGGCCCGCGCCTGCGCCAGGACCTGCTCGGGGGCGAGCGCCGGACCGGGGCGCGCACGGTGCGCGCACGCCGCCAATACCAGAGGAAGCAGCCAACGAACTGCGCGCATAGACGTCACGGTTGCGGGGGTACCGAAGCGCTGTCCGCCCTGCCCAGCGCGTTGAGTTTCTCCTGCGCGCGCTGGGCCAGCGAATCGCCCGGCACACCGCCCATCAGGGACTGCTGATAGAAGTCGACCGCGGCCGCGACGTCGCCACGGGCGAGGGCCACATCGCCCAACCCGACGTACGCCGCCCGCGTCACCTCGATCGCCGATCCCGGCGTCGCGGCGCGCCGGAACCATTGCTCGGCGTCGACCGGCCGACCCGCCGCGAGCGCCGACTGGCCGCGCATCAGCGCGCAGCGCGCAATCCCCTCGCGCGCCGCATCCTGGACGACCGGCTGACGCTGGCGCTGCAGCACTCCCTCGAACACCGCCATGGCCGTGACACAGTCCCTGGCGAGGGCGGCCGCTTCCCCCAGCACGTACAGTAGCGAATCAGCGGTGCGGGCGTCGGGCGCGGTGGCGATCGCCGTGGGCAAGTACGCCAAGGCGTCCGCCGTGTTCCCGGCGGCGGCCGCGTCCAGCGCGACAATGCGGGCATAGGCGCCGAGGGGACGGCTCGGCGAGATCTCCCGTATCCCCTGCAGCGCCTGAGCCATGGCGATCCGGTCATTGGCCACGACGGCGGCCCGCGCCGCGCGTTCCAGCCCATCGACCGCCTCATCGGCGCGACTCGGATCCTCCCGGGCCAGGGCCCGATACTCCTGCGCCGCGAAGCTGTAGTCCTCCGTGTGGAGCGCGGCCGCGCCGGCCTTGGCATGGAGGTCCGCCCCGGCGCCGCCGGCGCGCAGGCCCAGCTGATACTCGGCCAGGGCGTCGGCATAGGCGCCCGCGACGTAGTTGCGATCCCCGAGTACCACATGGTCCGCCGCACTCGGCGTGCAGGCCAGCGCCACGAGCGCGGCCGCCGTCGCCCCCGCTTTCACGGAGTGCGTTGACGGCCCGAGATTCGCGGCGCAGGTTCCCCCGGCATCCCGATGAGATCCCCGCGGTCCAGCATGGCCAGGTAGGCTTCGACGCGCGGATCCTCCGGCCGGCGGCGGCGGCAATCCTCCCACACCACGCGCGCCGAGAGACCGTCGCCGCTCAGGTAGGAGGCCAACCCGAGCATCGCGGCGGCATCGAGGAAGTTGGGCCGGGATCGCACGATGATCTCGAACTGTTCTCGTGCCTCGAGCACGCGCCCCGCCTGGAGCAGCAACCGGCCCAGCTTGTAGCGCAGGTCGTGGAACTCGGGGCCGAGTGCCAGCGCCGCCTGATACTGCCCGATCGCCTCGCGCATGCCCCCTGCCTCGATGTACGCCTCGGCCAGGTGCGCGTGCAGGTTCGCCAGCTTCGCCGCCAGATGCGTGGGAAACCCGAGCCGGGACTTCCCGCCGATCTGGCCGGCGCGGCGCAGCGAGTCGGTCGCCTCCTGCTCGCGCCCCAGATCATTGAGGACCAGGGCGCGGTGCACCAGCGCTTCGACGTAATGCGGGTTCAGCTCGAGCGCGCGATCCAGGTGGGCCAGCGCCTTCTCCGGCTGGCCGACGAGCGAGTAGCACAAGCCCAGCATGTGCTCGGCATCGGCGAACGCGTGGCCCACCGCCGAGATCTCCTCCAGCAGGTGGATCGCGCCGTAGTAGTCCTGCAGCTGAAATCGCTCGCGGGCCTGGTCGACCCGGCGTTCAGGGCTGGCGTCCATGGACCTCCCGGTACCACGACACGAACCGGCGGATGCCTTCCTCGATGCCCACCTTGGGCCGGTACCCCAGCTCCCGCTCGGAGCGGGTCAGATCGGCCGCCGTGAGCGGCACGTCACCGGGCGAATCGGGGCTCCGCTCGATCGCGGGCTCGCGTCCGGCGGCCGCCGCGATCAGCGTGATCAGCCGGTCGAGCCGCACGCGCTCGCCGCCCCCGAGGTTGAACACCCGCCACGGCTCGGCGCCGTCGCCCCCGCGGCCGGCCCGGGCCGTCCAATCGAGGGCCGCCAGGATGCCGTCCACCACATCGGAAACATACGTGTAATCGCGCTCGCTCGAACCGTCCCCCCGCATCTGGATCGACTGGCCGGCGGCAATGCGGGCCGTGAAGCGGTGGATCGCCAGGTCGGGGCGCTGCCGGGGTCCGTACACCGTGAAGAACCGCAGACAGGCGATGCGGGTCGCGTACAGATGCGAGAAGGACCGGCACACGAGCTCCCCCGCCCGCTTGCTCGCCGCATAGGGCGAGATCGGGAAGTCGGCGCGGGCGTCCTCCGAGAACGGCGCGGGCGTGGACTCGCCGTACACCGAGGAGGACGACCCGAAAACCATCCGCGTGATCCCCTCGCGGCGCGCCGCGTCGAGCAGACGGGCGGTGGCCGTCACGTTCGTTTCCATGTAGGCCGCGGGCTGCTCGAGCGAGGGCTGGACGCCGGGGCGGGCGGCCAGGTGGATGATCGCCTCGACCCCCTCCAGCGGAAGCGGGTCGTGCACCACGTCGCCTTCGGAGAACAAGAACCCGCGCCGCTGCCGCAGGCTGGCGACGTTGCGCTCCTTTGTGGCGCGGGCGTAGAACGGATCGAAGTTGTCGATGCCGGCCACCTCGTGCCCGGCGTCGAGCAGCGCCTCGCACACGTGCGATCCGATGAAGCCGGCGGCGCCGGTAACCAGCAGCCTGCTCATGCGCGGAGCACTCCGCGAAAATAGTCGATGGTCCGGGTCAGGCCCTCGTCGAGGGGGACGGTGGGCTCCCATCCCAGCAGCGCCCGTGCCCGCGTGATATCCGGCTGGCGGACGCGCGGATCGTCCACCGGCAGGGGCCGTTGCACCACCGGACTCTTGCTGCCGGTGAGCGCGAGCACGCGGTCGGCGAGCTGGCGCACGGTGAATTCCCCGGGGTTCCCGATGTTCGTGGGGTCCGGAGTGCCTCGCTCGAACAACCGGACAATGCCCTCGATCAGGTCGTCCACGTAGCAAAAGGAGCGCGTCTGAGTGCCGTCACCATACACCGTGAGTGGCTCGCCTTTCAGCGCCTGGATGATGAAGTTCGACACGACCCGCCCGTCGTGTGGCCGCATGCGCGGCCCGAAGGTATTGAAGATCCGCACGATCCGCGTCTCCAGCCCATGGTACCGGTGATAGGCCATGGTCATCGCTTCGGCGAACCGCTTCGCTTCGTCGTACACGCCGCGCGGGCCGACCGGATTGACGTTCCCCCAGTAGCTCTCGGGCTGGGGGTGGATGAGGGGGTCGCCGTAGGTCTCGGAGGTGGAGGCGAGCAGGAATTTCGCCTGCTTGGCGCGCGCGAGGCCCAACGCTTTGTGGGTGCCCAGCGAGCCGACCTTCAGGGTTTGGATCGGCAACTCGAGGTAATCCACGGGGCTCGCCGGGCTGGCGAAGTGCATCACTGCCTCGAGCGGGCCCTCCACCTCGATGAAGGTGGTCACATCGTGACGCACGAACTGGAACGCAGGATGGTGTTCCAGGTGCGCCAGGTTCGCCGGCGTCCCGGTGATGTAGTTGTCCACCCCGATGACGCGGTGCCCATCCGCCAGCAGCCGGTCGCACAGGTGCGACCCGAGGAATCCCGCCGCCCCCGTTACGAGGATGCGCATACGAGCGGGCGGCCGATGCAGTCGTAGGTGAACCCCAGCTCGGCAAGGCGCGTGCCCTCGTACAGGTTCCGGCCGTCGACGATGAGGGGGCGCTTGAGCGCCTGCTTCAGGCGGGCGAAGTCCGGGTTGCGGTACTCCCGCCACTCCGTCACGATCACCAGCGCGTCCGCGCCGGCGACCGCGTCGTACGCGTGCTCTACATACCGCACTCGATCACCGAGCACGTGACGCGCGGTCTCGATCGCGGCCGGGTCGTGCGCCTGCACCGTGGAGCCTGCGGCGAGCAGGGCGTCGACGAGTACCAACGCCGGACTCTCGCGCACGTCGTCGGTCTCCGCCTTGAAGGCGAGACCCCACACGCCGATGGTGCGGCCCTTGAGCGCGCCGTCGAAGTGCCGCGCCAGCTTCTCGTAGAGCACACGCTTCTGCCGCTCGTTGCCGTCCTCGACCGCCTCCAGCACTCCGAGCGTGACCCCCTTGCCGTCGGCCGTCCGCACGAGTGCCTTGACGTCCTTGGGGAAGCACGAGCCACCGTACCCGGGGCCCGGGAACAGGAAGGCCGGGCCGATGCGGTGATCGGAGCCGATGCCCTTGCGCACCAGCTGTACGTCGGCGCCTACGGCTTCGCACAGCTGCGCCACCTGGTTCATAAATGTGATGCGGGTGGCGAGCATGGCATTGGCGGCGTACTTGGTCATCTCCGCCGAGGGGATGTCCATGAAGATGAGCGGGTTGCCGGTCCGCACGAAGGGACTGTAGAGCTCCTCGAACGTGCGGCGTGACTCCGGATGATCCGCCCCCACGATCACGCGATCCGGCTTCATGAAGTCGTCGACGGCCGCGCCTTCCTTCAGGAACTCGGGATTGGAGCAGACGTGGAACCCCGTCTTGGTGTGCTTGGCGATTTCCGCCCGCACCAGCTCCGCCGTCCCCACCGGCACGGTACTCTTCGTGGCCACGACCTTGGGCCGGTTCATGTGCTGCCCGATGGTCCGCGCCACGGCCAGGACGTGCTGGAGGTCCGCCGAGCCGTCCTCGTCGGGCGGTGTGCCGACGGCGATGAACACGACGTCGGACGCCTCGATCGCCGCCGCGACATCGGTCGTGAACTGCAGCCGTCCGTCGCGCTGATTGCGCACCACGAGCGGCTCGAGCCCCGGCTCGTAAATCGGCAGCCGGTTCTCCTTCAAGCCGGCGATCTTCTTCGCATCCACATCAGCGCACAGCACGTCGTTTCCGGTCTCGGCGAAGCAGGCGCCCACGACGAGCCCCACGTAGCCGGTTCCCACCACGCAAAGCTTCACGACGGCCTCCTGGGTTCAGCGGGCAGGGCGTGCCGCGTATCGACCACGAGTTTCGCCTCGCGCGCGATGAGCCCGTAGTCGATCGACGAGTGGTCGGTGACGATCACCACGCAGTCGGCCGCGCGCAGCGTCTCGGCGCTGAGCGGCACGGACGTGAGCTCCACTCCGTCTTCGTGCAACCGCGCGACGTGCGGATCGTGAAACGACACGACGGCCCCCCGTTGCTCGAGCAGGCGAATCACGTCGAGCGCGGGGCTTTCCCGGATGTCGTCGATGTCCTTCTTGTAGGCGACCCCCACCACCAGCACCTTGCTGCGACGCACCGCCTTGCCCTGATCGTTGAGGCGATCCGCCACCCGGGCCACCCAGTACTCGGGCATCTCGGCGTTGATTTCGCCCGCGAGCTCGATGAAGCGCGTCCGGTAGTTCAGCGTGCGCATCTTCCACGCGAGATAGTGCGGATCCAGCGGGATGCAGTGCCCGCCCACCCCCGGCCCCGGGGTGAACTTCATGAACCCGAACGGCTTGGTCGCCGCGGCATCAATCACCTCCCACACGTCGACGCCGAGCTTGTCGCACACGATGGCCATCTCGTTGACGAGCCCGATATTCACGCTGCGGAACGTGTTCTCGAGGATCTTCACGAGCTCGGCCGCTTCGGTCGAGGAGACCGGGACCAGCCGCTCGATCGACGGCTGGTACAGCGCCATCGTCACCTCGAGGCAGTTCGGCGTGATGCCGCCCACCACCTTCGGCGTGTTCCGGGTGCCGTACTTCGGGTTGCCGGGATCCACCCGCTCGGGCGAGAAGGCCAGGAAGAAGTCCTCGCCCACCTTGAGGCCGGTGCTTTCAAGCGCCGGGAGCATCAGCTCGCGCGTCGTGCCCGGATACGTGGTGGACTCGAGGATCACGAGCTGGCCGCGCCGCAGCGTTTTCTTGATGGAATCGGTCGCCGCGATGACGTAGCTGACGTCGGGGTCCTTGGTCTTGGAGAGCGGGGTCGGCACCGCGATGGAGATCGCGTCCGGCTCGGCCAGCCGCGACAGATCGTTCGTCGCCGAGAACTTCTTGTCCTTCACGGCAGCGGCGATCTCGCCGGACGGCACGTCCTGCACGTGGGAGCGGCCCGCGTTGAGGTTGTCCACCACGCGCTGGCTGATGTCGAAGCCGAGCACGCGGTAGCCGGCGCGCACCAGCTCCATCGCCAGCGGCAACCCGACGTAGCCCAGGCCGACGATACCGAACAGAGCGGAGCGGTCCTTGGCCCTGGCCAGGAGCGCATCACGGGGAGATTGTGAGACCGGTGTCATAAGGTGATCGGGGTTCCTCCGCCCGCGAGCGAGCGCGTAGCAGCCTCCAGCACACGGATCACGCGCACGCCGTCTGCGGCGCTCGCGCGGGGAGCCTCCGCCCCACGCGCGACTCGCACGAAATGCGCGAGCTCGGCGCCGAGCGGCTCCACGTTGGGAATCTTGGGAATGAAGATGTCACCCTCGCGAATGGCGAGACTCTCGCCCCAGGAAGCGTAATCGGGAGGGCGCGTCACGCCCTTGTCGTAGATACGGAGCTTCTCACGCGGCTCCATGTCGTCGAAGACCACCATCTTGCGGTCTCCCACCACGGTGAGCTTGCGCTCCTTGTGCGGGTCGAGCCACGACAGCTGGACGTGCGCCACGGTCCCGCTGGCGAACTCCATGTGGAGAAACACCACATCCTCAACGCCCGGCTGCAGATAGCACGACCCCTGCGCGGTGACCCGAACCGGCGCCTCCCCTAGCAAATGGAGGGCCACGGAGACGTCGTGCGGCCCGAAGCTCCAGAGGGCGTTTTCGTCGGCCCGCACCTGGCCCAGATTCACCCGCAGCCCGTACATGTAGAGCACCCGCCCCAGCTCCCCCGCCGTGACCAGCGACCGCAACGCATCCACCGCGGGGTGGAACACAAGCAGGTGCCCCACCAGGACCGGGACTTTTCGGGCTGCCGCCGCGGCGGCCACCGCCTCGGCATCGGCGACGCCCAGCGCGAACGGCTTCTCCACCAGGCACGGCTTCCCCGCCCCGATCGCCCGCTGGGCCAGCTCGGCGTGCGTCTTGGCGGGCGCGGCGATGACGACCGCCTCGACCCGCTCCAGCAGGGCGTCCACGTCGTCGGTCACGAAGGCGGACGGGAACTGGCGTCCGACCGTCTGACGCACCTTCTCCTCCGTGTCACACACGGCTGCGAGCTCGGCATCGGCGAGCCCGGCCACCGTACGCACATGGTTTCTGCCCCATGCCCCGGCGCCGATGACGCCGAGTTTCAGCCGGTTCACCGGTAGAACTCGCGAATCGCGTCGATCACCTGATCGAGCTGGGCGTGGGTGAGCTCCGGGAAGATGGGGAGGGACAGGACGTCCTCGGCCGCCCGCTCGGAGCGCGGCAGGCTGCCCGCCTTGTACCCGAGGGACGCGAAGCACGCCTGCCGGTGCAGCGGAATCGGGTAGTAGATCGCCGAGCCGATCCCCTTGGCCTTGAGACGGGCCTGAAGGGCGTCACGACGCTCCACCCGCAGCGTGTATTGATGGAAGATGTGCTCGTTCCCGGGCGCAACGACCGGCGCGCGGACCGCACCGACATCGGCAAGCCCGGCCCCGTAGTACGCGGCGTGCTCCCGGCGCCGGCTCGACCAGTCCGCCAGATGCGGCAGCTTGGCCAGCAGCACCGCGGCCTGG
>DATDED010000220.1:0-7573 GCA_036523455.1 Gemmatimonadales bacterium | reverse complement strand
GCCAGGGCCAGCGCCGCGCCCACCCAGGGCCAGCGCGTGCCGAGCTGCCGGCGGAGCGGAGTCACCAGGGTCGCGAGGAAGATCCCGAACCCGACGAACGCGATGCTGAACTTGGCGAGCAGGCCGAAGCCGCAGGCAGCGCCGATCGCGAGCCACCAGCGGCCATCGCCCGTGGCGGCGAGCCACGCGAGTGCGAGGAGCGCCAGCGTCCAGGTGACCTGATCCAGCACCACGGGCTGGAACAGATTTCCCGCCCGCATGAAGAGCGGAGACCCGAGCACCGCCAGTCCCGCCAGGAACTGGGCATAGCGACCACCGCCCAGCCTCCAGGCGAAGAGCCCGGCGAGGAGCACGAGCGACGTGGCACACAGCGCGGGCACGAGTCGGATGCCGAACAGGCCGTCCCCCAGCGTTCCGCGCACCGCTTCGGCCAGGATGGCGATCGCCGGTGGAAAGTCCATGCGGAACAGCTGGAGGTGCCGTCCCATCGCGAAATAGAGGAACTCGTCGCGATGGAATCCGTATGGCGTGATGATGTTGGTGAGGGTGTGGAGGCCGAGGGTCGCGAGAGCGAGCGTCGCGATGGTCCGTCGGTGGAGGAGAGTTGCCATTGGGGAAACAAGGTAGCGCGCACCACCTCCACCGTCCTCCGCCGTCCTCCACCCTCTTGCATTCTCTCCCCCTGAACCGCATAATTATGCACTATGCAAACTAGCCTCGGTCCGCTCGCCCTCGCGTTTTCGGGCGGTCTCGACACGTCGTACTGCGTCGCCAAGCTCGCCGCCGACGGCTGGACGGTGCATACCGTCTGGGTCGATACCGGCGGCGCCACCGACGCCGACCGCGCGCGCATCCGCGCGCAGGCCATGGCCGTGGGCGCCGCCCGCCACCACGCGGTGGACGCCCGCGAGCAGGTCTACGACCGCTTCGTCCGTTTCCTCATCCAGGGCAACGTGCTGCGCGGCGAGGTCTACCCGCTGAGCGTCGCCGCCGAACGGACCCAGCAGGCGATCTCGCTGGTGACTGTGGCGCGCGAGATCGGCGCTGCCGCCGTCGCCCACGGCTCGACCGGGGCCGGCAACGACCAGATCCGTTTCGACGTGGCGCTCCGTGTCCTGGCGCCCGACCTCAAGATTCTGACCCCCATTCGCGAGGCCGCGCTGACCCGTCCCCAGGCCATCGCCTGGCTCGAGGAGCGCCACCTCCCCGTGCCCGCGAAGTCGGGGGACTACTCGATCAACGCGGGGCTCTGGGGCACCACCTGGGGCGGCGGCTGGACGCACGACCCCTGGACGGCTCCGCCCGCCGAGCTGCTCGACCCGCCGGCCGACGCTCCCGATCCGTTCGACATCGTCATCAGCTGGGACCAGGGGTTGCCGATTTCGCTCGACGGCGCCTCGCTCGAGGGCCCGGCCCTGGTCGAGCGGCTCGGCGCGCTCACGCACCGCTCCGGCATCGGCCGCCACACGCACACCGGTGAGACGGCGCTCGGCATCAAGGGCCGCATCGGCTTCGAGGCGGGAGCCGCGCTCGTGCTGATCCACGCGCACCGCGAGATCGAGAAGCTGGTGCTCACCCGCTGGCAGACCTTCTGGAAGGACCACCTCGGCCGTTTCTACGGTGACCGGCTGCACGAAGGGCAGTACTTCGATCCGGCGCTGCGCGACATCGAGGCGTTGATCAGGAGCTCGCAGGAGCGCGTCTCGGGGGAGACGCGCGTGCGGCTGGCACCGGGAACGTTTCAGGTGACCGGCGTCCGCAGTCCGTTTTCCCTCATGGATCCGGCAGTCGCCACCTACGGCGAAGAGCCCCGGCTCTGGACCGGAGACGAGGCGCGCGCCTTCGCGCGCGTCGCCGCCATTCCCGCACTACTGGCGGCTCGTGCTGGAGGCATCAATGAGTAACTGCAGAGAGCCCCGAGCACAGAGCAGTACTCTCCGGCGCTCGGGAAGGTACTGCTCCCTGCTCCGTGCTCCCTGCTCCTTTGAGGAGACCCAAGCATGGTCGTGACGACCCGCATCCGGCTGGACCGCATCTCGAGCAGCACCAAGAACGCCGCCTTGCCCCGCGAAGTGATCGTGGGCGACGCCATCGTGGCCGAGGAGGGCTACATCCTGGCCGTCCGGATCCTCGAGGACAAGAGCACCTACAACACCGTCGAGGACACGAGCGGCCGCATGCTCGCGCTGCGGGCGGGTGACGTCCTCGCCGGCACCCTGGGAGAGCGGCGCGCGCTGCGCGGCTACGCGGGCGTGGTGCCCGGGCACATCGCCGTCGGCAACGTGCTCCATGTCCTCAACCTGGGCGGCATCCTCGGGATCTGCACCTCGGCGAACCCCGAGATCGGCCCGCCGTTCAAGGCGGAGGTGCTGGGCGCGGTACTCGCATTCCCCGAGCTGGGCGACCGGATCGGGCGCCCGGCGCACATCCGCGATCACGCCATTCCTCCCGCCGAGCGGCTGGAATGCACGGTGCCGGTGGTGTACGTCGCCGGAACGTGCATGAACGCGGGGAAGACAGCGGCGGCCACGGAGCTGGTGCGCGGGCTGTCGCGCAGCGGCCTGCGCGTGGCGGCGGCGAAGCTCACGGGTGTCTCGCTGATGCGCGATTCCCTGGCCATGCAGGATGCCGGTGCGGTCGCGGCCCTGACATTCAACGACGCGGGCGCTGCCAGCACCCACGCGGGAATGACGGTCCCGGTCGCGAAGGCCATCTTCAATCGTCTCGCGGCTCTGCCAAGCGGCCGGCCCGACGTCATCGTGGCCGAGCTGGGTGACGGCATCCTGGGCGAGTACGGAGTGCAGGACATCCTGCACGATCCCGAGTTGATGGCGGTGGGCGCCGTGCACGTGATGTGCGCCCCGGACCCGGTCGCCTGCTGGGGGGCCGCCGAGCTTTACAAGAACGACTACCGGCTCCCGATCACCGTGATCAGCGGGCCCGCGACCGACAACGAAGTCGGCCGCAAGTACGTGCGCGAGTCGCTCGGGCTCCCGGCTCACAACGCCCTGCGCGAGGCGCCCGCCCTGGTCGGCGTCGTGCGCGACGCGCTGCTCGAGCGCGTGGCGGTGCAGCCCGCCTCGACGGCCGCGGCATGAAGGTCGCGGTGATCGGCGCCGGCGGGTACGCCGGCGGTGAGCTGCTGCGGCTGCTCACCCAGCACCCCGAGGTGACCGAATGCGTTGCCGCGAGCCGCAGCCAGGCCGGCCGCCTCTGGTCCGACGTGCATCCGGCGCTCGCCGCTCGAGGCGACGCGACGTTCCTGGACGCCGCTCCCGCCGACGCCGCGCGGGGACGGGATGTCGTCTTCCTGGCGCTCGAGCACGGAGAATCGTCCAAGGTCGCGGGAGAGATCTTCGCGGCCGATCCCGGGCTCGTGGTGGATCTGGCCGCCGACTTTCGGGTGCGCGACAGCGCCCTGTACGAGCGCTATTACGGCCCCCACGCGGCCCCTGCCCTGCGCTCGCGCTTCGTCTACGGCCTGGCCGATGTGTGCGGCACCTCGCTGCATGGCGCCCGCGCCATCGCGGTGCCGGGGTGCTTCGCCACCGCCGCCGCCCTCGCGCTCTATCCCCTGGGCCGAGTCGGCCTTGCGGCCGCACCCGCGTTGTACGCCATCACCGGCAGCTCCGGCGCCGGCGTCGCGCCGAAGCCCACGACGCACCACCCCGCGCGCGCCCACAACGTGTTCGCCTACGGCGTCCTCGGCCATCGCCACGATGCCGAGATCACCGAGCAGTGGCGGCGCTGGAGCGGGGGCAACGAGTCCGACCCCCGTCTCGTCGCGCATGCGGGACCGTTCGTGCGCGGCATCTACCTCACGCTGCACGCCCGGCTGGAGCACGGCGGCGACGTGGCCGCCTCGTACGATTCCACCTATGCGGGACGGCCGTTCGTGCGGGTGCGCACGGCGCCGCCGGAGCTGACCCACGTCGTGGGCACGAACGACGCGCAACTGTATGCGACGGCGACCGACGACGGGCGCGAGCTGCAGGTGAGCGTGGCGATCGACAACCTGGTGAAAGGGGCGGCCGGACAGGCCGTGCAGGCCATGAATCTGGCGCTGGGACTCGAGGAGACCGCCGGGCTCCGGCTCGCGGGGATCTACCCGTGCTGAGGGCCGTGCCGGCGACCGCCAAGGAACCGGAGCACGTGACGGACGCGCTGTTCCCCGTCTATGCCCAAATGCCGGTGCGCCCGGTGCGCGGCCACGGCTCCTGGCTGATCGACGCAGAAGGCGATCAATGGCTCGACGCGTACGGCGGGCACGCCGTGGCGTCGACCGGCCACTGTCACCCTCACGTCGTCGAGGCGATCGCGCGCCAGGCGGGGACGCTGCTGTTCTATTCGACGGCGGTGGCGTTGGAGATGCGTGAACGGCTGGCATCGGAGCTGGTGGCCAGGTGTCCGGTGCCGGGTGCCAGGGTCTTCCTGTGCAATTCCGGTGCTGAGGCCAACGAGAACGCGCTGCACCTGGCACGCCGGTCGACCGGCCGCTCGGGCGTGGTCGCGGTCGAGGGCGGCTGGCACGGCCGCACCGTGGCGACGCTCGCCTGTACCCACGGCGAGAAGTACCAGGCGTGGGCTCGGGCCGCCGGGATGCCCCTCGCGCGCTTCGTGCCCTTCAACGACATCGCGGCGCTCGAGCGCATGGTGGACGGAACGACCGCGGCGCTGATCGTCGAGCCCGTGCAGGGCGTGCAGGGGGCGCGCGACTGCGCGCCGGAGTTCCTCCGTGCAGCGCGGGCCGTCTGCGACCGCCACGGCGCGGCGCTGATCTTCGACGAGATCCAGTGCGGCGTGGGCCGGTGCGGCGCGTTCACCGCCGCCGAGGCCTATGGCGTCACCCCGGATGTCATTGCCATGGCCAAGGGACTCGCCTCGGGGCTCCCGGTCGGCGCTATCCTGGTCGGCTCGAAGCTGGCCGCAGGCGTGAAGACGGGCGACCTGGGCAGCACCTTCGGCGGCGGCCCCGTGGTCTGCGCCGCGGCCCTCGCCACGCTCGAGGTGATCGACCGCGAAGGGTTGATCGCCAACGCGATCGCGATCGGGGAGCGGCTGCGGCGCGGCGCGCTGGCGCTCGGTGTCTCGAAGGTCCAGGGCCGGGGGCTGCTGCTGGGCCTGCACCTCGACCGTCCCGCAGTGGAAGTCCAGAAGGCCCTGTTCGCGCGGCGCATCCTCACCGGGACCTCCGCCGACCCGCAGGTGCTGCGGCTCATGCCCCCACTCGTCTTCTCGACCGGAGAAGCCGACCGGCTGCTGGAAGCCCTCGCGGAGGTGCTGCGATAAGCGGCCGCGATTTCCTCGCGCTCGAGGACTGGGGTCGCTCCGCGCTCAACGACCTGCTCGCCCTCGCGGCCCGCATCAAGCGCGGCGAGATCACGGGCGGGCTCGAGCGCAAAGTCCTGGCGATGGTGTTCCTCGACCCGAGCCTGCGCACGCGCAGCAGCATGGAGACCGCCATGTTCCTGCACGGCGGGCATGCGCTCGTGCTCGAGCCGGGCAAGGGCAGCTGGGCGCTCGAGACCGAGCCGGGCGCCGTCATGGACGGCGCCACGGTCGAGCACGTCACCGAGGCGGCACGCGTGCTGGCGCGCTACGCCGACGCCCTCGCGGTCCGCGCCTTCCCCAAGGGCACCGATTGGGCGGTGGAGCGTGAGGATCGCCTGATCAGGGACTTCGCGCGTTTCTCCGACAAGCCGGTGATCAACCTCGAGTCCTCGCGCCGCCACCCCTGCCAGGCGCTGGCCGACGCGATGACGCTGCGCGAGCGGCTGGGGGAGACGCGCGGCAAGAAGTTCGTGCTGGCCTGGGCGTGGCATCCCAAGGCGCTGCCTACGGCGGTCCCGGCGAGCGCCGCGCTCGCGGCGGCGCAGCTCGGCATGGAAGTCGTGATCGCCCGCCCGCCGGGCTACGACCTCGACCCCGAGGACCAGGCGCTCATCGAAAAGCTGGCGCGCGAATCGGGCGGGTCAGCGCGGTTGTGCGACGACCTCGACGCCGGTCTCGCAGGCGCGGACGCCGTCTACGTGAAGAGCTGGGGGTCGCTCCAGGCGTTCGGCCGCCCGGAAGAGGAGCGAGCCCTGCGCACGCCGTTCCGCGAGTGGCGGATGACGGCGCAGCGGCTCCGCGCCACGCGCGGCGGTCGCGGCATCGTGATGCACTGCCTGCCGGTGCGCCGCAACGTCGAGATCGACGACGCGGTGCTCGACGGGCCCAATTCGGTGGTGGTGGACGAGGCGGAGAACCGCCTCCACGCCCAGCGGGCGTTGCTGATCGAGATCATGGGAGGCAAGCGATGACGGCGGCGATCGAGCCGGCAAAGGGGATCGTGGGATTGAAGGGCGCGCTGCGCTACGTGCGGGCCTACCGCGACCAGGTGTTCGTGGTCAAGATCGGCGGCGAAGTGCTGGACGACGCCGACGTGCTGGACGGCGTGGCGGCGCAGCTCGCGCTGCTGGCGTCGCTCGGCATTCGCATCGTGGTGGTGCACGGCGGCGGCGCCCAGGCGACCGCGCTGTCGCACCGGCTCGGGCTGGAGCCCGAGCTCGTGGCCGGCCGGCGCGTCACCGACCAGCGCACTCTCGAGGTGGTGACGATGGTCTATGGCGGCACGCTCAACGTGGCCGTGCTGTCGGCGCTGCGCGGCCATCGCGTGCAGGCGGTAGGCATCTCCGGCGTGGACGGCGATCTCATCACCGCGCACCGCCGCCCACCCGTCACCGTGACCGACGACGCCGGGAATACGCGCGAGGTGGACTACGGGTTCGTGGGCGACATCGACCGGGTGGACCCGCACCTCCTGAAGACGCTGCTCGACGCCCGGTTCGTCCCGGTCGTGGCCGGCCTCGCAGGCGACGAGGAGGGCGGCGTCTACAACGTCAACGCCGACACCGTCGCCGAAGCCCTCGCGGTCGCCATGGGCGCGCAGAAGCTGATCTTCCTCACCGGCGCCCCCGGCGTGCTGCGCGACCGGAACGACCCCTCGACCCTCGTGACCTTCGCCGATCCGAGCGATCTGGAGGAGCTGATGGCGAGCGGCGCGCTGGCGGGCGGGATGCGCCCCAAGGTCGAGGCCTGCATCCGCGCCGCGACCAAGGGCGTCGAGCGCACCCATATCATCGACGGGCGCGCGCCCGACGCGCTGCTGCTCGAGGTGTTCACCGGCGTGGGCTGCGGGACGATGATCGTCGGCCGCAAGGAAAGGGCGGCGCAGCTTGAAGCCGACCTCGCCGACTGAGATCGCGCTGCTGACCGAGCTGGTCGCCATTCCGTCGGTGAGTGGCGATGAGGCAGCCGTGGCGCAGCGGGTCGAGGAGTCCGCGCGCGCCTGGGGGCTCGACGTCGTGCGCGGCGCGACCGGGGTGAAGGTCGAGGTGCGGGGGCAGCGCCCCGGCTCGACCCTGGCGCTGGTCTCGCATCTCGACGTCGTGCCGCCCGGCGAAGGATGGACACGCGATCCGTTCACGCCGGCGTTCGAGGACGGCCGGCTGTACGGCCGCGGCTCGGGAGACGCCAAGGCCTCGGTGGCGTCGATGCTCGCTGCCGCGTACGACGTGGCGATACAGGGCGG
>DATDED010000219.1:0-5083 GCA_036523455.1 Gemmatimonadales bacterium | reverse complement strand
GTGGTGGCGTAGGTATCGTGCATCGTGTTCCAGTCCGTGGACGGCGGCAGTTGTCCGATCACGGCGCCGCCGCTGAGGCAGATCGCGGCGCCGCCGCCCAGCACCACCCCCTTCCCGACGCCGGTGAGGAACTGGGCCGCCCGCGCGTCGATCTTCGTTCCGGCCGCCAGCCCGGTATTGTTGTACGGAGCCGTTTGCACGCCGCTCAGCACCACACCTGGGCCCGTCCGGCTGAGGCACGGGGGCAGGGCGGTGACGGTGACCGATGCGGCCGCGCTCAGTCCCTCGACCGTCGCGGTCACGGTGGCCGCTCCCGCTCTCGCGCCCGTCACCAACCCGGTCGCGTCAACCGGGGCGATGGTCGCGTCCGTGGTGGACCACGTCACCACGCGGCCGGTCAAGGGATTCCCCGCGGCGTCCCGGGGAATCGCGGTGAGCCGCAGCGCATCGGCCACCTGCACGCTGGCCGACGCCGGACTGACGTCGACCGAGGCGACCGGAACCGTCGCGACCGCGATCGTGGCCGTGCCGCTCTGGCCTTCGCTCGTCGCGGTGATGGTGGCCGATCCCTCGGCCGTCGCGGTCACGAGGCCCGCAGCGTCCACGGTCGCGACCCCCGGGGCGGCGCTGGCCCAGGTCACCGTCCGGCCGGAGAGCGCGTTCCCGGACGCATCCCTGGGCGTCGCCGTGAGCTGTACGCTCAGGCCCACCAGCACGCTCGCGCTCGCCGGGGTCACCGTCACCGAGGCGACCGGTGCCAGGATGCGGTTGTGACAGGTACCGGAGCCCGCGTCGCTGAACGACCCTCCGGCGACGGGGATGAATTGCCACGAGTAGGTTCCGGCGCCGAGCACCAGCTTGAGCACGCCGAAGGTGCCGCTACTGCGCACCTCGCTGTTCGGCCGGATGGTCGTGCTGAACGCGTCGCTGCCCTGCCCGCCGGTGCCGACGATGAACTCCCGGATCCCGCCGGCGGGGTCCGCCGTCTCGGTGGGGCTCTGCGGGGTGAAGCGCTCGTACACCCGGTAGTGGCCGTTCACGACGACGTCCGCGTGAGCGGCGTACAGCGCGTCCCACAGGGGCTTGATGGAGGATTTGACCGCCGTGCCGCTCGAGCTGAACAGGGGGGTATGCCAAACGCCTAGGATGCACTGCTTGGCGGTGGCGGCGAGGTCGGCCCGGAGCCACTGCTCCTGCAGCGATCCGGCCTTGGTGGAGATGGCGCTGGTGCCGCTGTTCAGCACGACGACGTGCCAGTCGGTCAGGTCGTAGCTGTAATATCCCCTGGCCGGGTCCCCGGCGGCGCTGCCGAAGTACGTGAAGTAGCCGGCGGCGCCGGTCGTCTTGTAGTCCTTGTCCCCGGCGGAGGGGCGGGTGCGCGGGCGGTGGCGACCCCACGATGGTCCATAGCAAGTGGTGTACTCGGTGCTCGAGCCGCTCGAATACACATTGTCGCCCGCCGTGAAGACGGTGCCGGCGACGGTATCGAGGATCGCGGCCGTCGCCTCGTCGTTTTGCTTGTCGCAGCGGGCGATGTTACCGGCACCGACCAGGATGTCCGGGCCGGCGGCGGCCGCCAGATCCTGGCGGGGGGCGCGCCGGTCGGCGGCGAACGGGGCCTCTTCCCGGCAGGTTGCCAAGAGCAGGATGGACCCGACAGGCAGCGCCAGGCGGATGAGACCACGGACGGAGAATGGCGGCACGGGAACGCTCGTCATGATAATGCCCTTTGCCAACAAGCCCGTCCAGCCTCCTCCACCGTCCTCCACCGTCCTCCACCATCTTCCTCCGCTCACCGTTGTATCATTGACTTTCCACCCATCGCCGAGCGCTCCTCTGCAATGCTCGTACTGATCGCCGACGACGACCAGGTAACCGTGCAGTTGGTGTCGAGCGTGCTCAAGGCGAATGGCTATGACGTCCGCGCCGCCTACGACAGCCTGCAGGCGGTCACGCTGGCGATGCGCGACCCTCCCGACGCGATCATTCTGGACCTCGCGATGCCGGCGGGCGGCGGATGGAGCGTCCTGGAACGGCTCAAGGCATCCTCGAAGACCAGAGGGATTCCGGTCGTCGTACTGACGGCGTTGACTGATCCCCAGCTCCCCGCACGGGCCAAGGCGCTGGGCGCCGACGCCTTCCTCGTCAAGCCGGTCGCCCCCAACGAGCTACGCAATACGCTGGAGCGGTTCTTGAATCCGCCTCCACCGGACGGAACGTCGTTGTGACGGGCCGGCCGCAATCTCCTGATTACGGCGTCCCCTCCACACCCCACTCCCGCATTTCCAGCGGGACCTCCCTGCCGTCCACCAGATACACGAGGGACCCGCGGCGTTTCACGACTTCCGAAAGGGCGGTCACCACGACCGGATCCAGCACCGTTCCCGCCAGCTCCCCCATGCGCAGCAACGCCTGATCCGGGCTCAGCTTCGCCTGGTAGGGGCGGGATGTGCTCAGGGCGTCCCACACCTCGGCCGTCCCGACGATCCGGCCCAGCAATGGAATCTCCTCGCCCTTGCGTCGATCGGGGTAGCCGGATCCGTCCCAGCGTTCGTGGTGGCTGCGGACGGCGTCGATGACCGGACCCAGGTGATCGAGCGGCGCCAGGATCTGCGAGCCGATGATCACGTGCTGCTGGATGTGGGCGTATTCCTCGGGCGAGAGCCGGCCCGGCTTGTTCATGATGTCCTCGCGCGTGCCGATCTTGCCGATATCGTGGAGGCGCCCGGCGAGCCGGGCCTGTTCGATATCGTCGTCGCGCAGCTGCAGCTGCGCCGCCAGGGTCGCCGCCAGATCGGCGACGCGCTGCGAGTGCCCTCGCAGGTACGGATCCTTCGCCTCGAGCGCGTTCACCAGCGCGTCCAGGGTGGCGACCGACACGCGCTCCAGGCGCGCCCGTTCCCGCTGAAACTCGGCCGTGCGCCGCGCGACCTCCTCCTTGATCTGCTGATTGAGGGTCCGCTGGCCGATGACCAGCTCACGGCGCTGTACCGCCCGCTGAACGGTGCGCCCGAGATCCTCCAGCTCGACCGGCTTCGTCAGGTAATCCAACGCGCCGCGCTGCATGCACAGGGCGGCGGTGGTGGCATCGTTGACGGCGCTGACCATCAGGATCGCCAGGTCGGGCGAGATCTCGAGCGCCTGCGGCACCATGTCGAGGCCGCTCATCCCGGGCATCCTGATGTCACTCAGCATCAAGGCGATGGACTCGTGGCGTCGCAGCGCGTCCAGGGCTTCCTCGCCGCCGGCCGCGAGGACTACGTCATATCCGAGCTTGCCCAGATAGCGCTTCAGCGCATTGCGGATCGGCTCCTCATCGTCTACGACGAGCACGCGCACCGTCGGCGGCGGGGCGGTCATGTGCCAGCTCCGACACCAGGCGAATCGGACATGCCGTATACTACGATTGCGCCGAGACCGAGGTTAGGGCACCAATGCCGATCTCGTGTGTTATGCGCTGGAGCACCGTCTGACTCCGACATCCCCGACGTCCGACCCGGAGTGAGCTGGGGGCTCCCCCGACCTAGGGCAACCCACAGTGTTCAACGCACTCTCTCTGAGGGCACCCTTCCGCGTGTCGCGCGGGTCCCCGCGCGTCGGAACCGACTGGTTCCTCAACCCCTACACGTTGGAGGGTACGATGAGTTTCCCACAGGATGACCAGGCCACGACATTGAGCGACGCCAAGGCAACGGTCGAGCGCGCCGATCTCGCGCCGCGGATCCGGCCCAAGCGGGGCTGGCCCGAGGGCGATCACAAGGTCACGATCGGGGAGGCGCGGGAGCTGGTGGAACGGCGCCGCCATGCGTTCGAGCAGACGGGCGGGGCGTTCAAGAAGTCGGCGCTGGAGCGGCTGCTCAACCAGACGGGGTGCGTGGGGATGCGGATATACTACGGGATGCACCCTGACGGCCAGCCGGCGATCGTGCTCGTAGGGGTGGATCAGTACGGTGAAGAGCTGATGGACGGCGAGCTGCTGGAGCAGAGTTATCCCTGCCCGCCGTTCTGTCCGATCGGGCCGTCACTGCGCTCTTCCCGATCCTGAGGAGGGGGATGGCGATCCCGCTGGTGTTGCACGCGGCGGCGCTGTCGCAAGCGCTTCCGCTGCTCGCCGCACTCACCCGCCGGGGCCGGCCGCTGCCGACCCCGGCGCGGTGGATCCTCGCGTGGTGCGCCCTGGGACTGGCCACCGACCTGCTCAGCCTCGTGGTCGCCTTCGAGCAGGGCGAGAACGAGTGGGTGCAGTACCTCGCTTTGCCGCTGGGCAGCGCGTTCGTGCTGTGGGGTCTCTCCGGATGGCAGGCAACGGAGCTGTTTCGCCTAGCCTACCGATTCGCGATCCCAGCCCTGGTCGTGGCGACGATGGTGGCGCTGCTCGTCCCGCATCGGGAGCCCCTATTCGACGACGTCGTCGCCCCTTTTCACGCGCTGGTCTTGCTGACGGCGGCGCTGCACACGCTGCTGCACCGCACCCTGCTGTCCGCGCGGACGATCACGCGCGAGCCCTGGTTATGGATCGGCCTGGGGCTGTCGCTCTACTTTGCCGGCTCTGTGGCCATTCGCCCCTTCGCGCAGGCGCTTCTCGGCTCGAACCCCGAATGGGTGCGGCAGGCGTGGCTCGCCCGGGCATGGACCACCATATTGGCCTTCGGCCTTATCACCACCGGCATTCTATGTCCACTCTTCCGACGGGCGTCTGGTGGGCCTTCCTGACCGCGGGGCTCGCGCTCGCGGTGATCCTGCTCGCGCTCGGCGCGGCGCTGGTGATCTACCAGCGCCGCTTCGTGGCGCTGCACCGGCGCCACGCGGCAGGACTGTTGCGGGCGCAGGAGGAAGAGCGGGCGTGGGTGGCGCGCGAGCTGCACGATGACGTGCTGCAACGCATCGCGGTGGTGCTGCACGAAGTGGACGGCGTCCGCGCGGGCGCTGCACGGGCGCGCGCGGCGTCGCTGCGGGCCGAGTTGGAGGATCTCGCTCACGTGGTGCGACGCGTGGCCAATCACCTGCACCCTGCGTTCCTGGAGCGGGAGGGACTGGTGCCGGCCTTGCGCAGCCTGGCCGCAGAAATGACGGAGCGGTCCGG
>DATDED010000218.1:0-2014 GCA_036523455.1 Gemmatimonadales bacterium | reverse complement strand
CACGCAAAAGGACATCCTGTTCCAGTTCCTGAGCGAGGCCGTCATGATCAGCGTCGCGGGGGGCGTGGCCGGCATCGTGGTCGGCACAGCGCTGAGCGCCGTGATCCAACGCGTCGCCGGCATCACCACCATCGTCTCCGTGCTCTCGGTGATCCTCGCCTTCGGCGTGTCGATCACCGTGGGCATCGCCTTCGGGATCATGCCGGCCCACCGCGCGGCACGACAGGATCCGGTCGTCTGCCTTCGCTACGAGTGACTCCCATGACAAATCGATGCCGCCGTCGCAGCCTCCTCCGGGCGGTGGCGATCGGACTGGTGCCGATCGCGCCGCTCCCCGTCGACGCCCAGCAGGCGATCACCCTTCCCCAGGCCATCGCCCGGGCGCAACAAGAGGGCCTGCGGGCGCACGCCGCCCGATCCGCCCTCGAGGCGGCCCGCCATCGGCACGGCGCCTTCACGGCCGGGCTGCTGCCGCAGCTCTCGTTCGGCGGCAGCGTACCGGCGTATAACCGCTCGATCATCCCGGTATTACAGCCCGACGGCAGCACCCAGTTCCGGGCGCAACAGCTGACCAACACCGGGCTGACCGCGACGCTGTCGCAACAACTCCCGCTCACGGGCGGCAATCTATTCATCTCTTCGTCGCTCTCACGCCTCTCCGTCACGGGCGCGCAGTCGATCGACACGTGGTCGTCCACGCCGCTGTCGGTGGGACTGCGACAGGACATCCTCCGCCCGAACACGGCGGGGTGGAACCGGCGCGAACAGACGGTCGAGCTCGAGCTCTCGGAACGGAGCTATCTCGAGGCGATGGAGGACATCGCCATCGGGACGACCGAGGCGTTCTTCGACGTGTACGCCGCGCGGGTGGGGCTGGAGAACGCGGAGAAGAACGCGGCGATCAACGACACGCTGTACACCCTGAACACGGGCCGCTTCGAGGTCGGGAAGATCGGGGAGAACGACCTGCTCCAGAGCGAGCTGGCGCTGCTGAGGGCCAAGACCGTCCTGCAAGGCGCCCAGCTCGAGTTCGAACGCGCGACGGCCGCCCTCCGGCTCGACCTGAACCTGCCGCCAGGCACCCCGCTCGAGATCGCGGTCAGCACGAGCGTCCCGGCGGTCGATGCGGACACCGCGCGCGCCGTGGCCGAAGCGCTGCACAACCGGGCCGCCGTGACCAATGTGGCCCTGCAGGACGTACAGGCGCGGCGGCGGGTCGCCGAGGCGAAGCTGTCCCGGGGAATCGGGGCGACGGTGGTGGCGAGCTTCGGGTATAACGCCACGGCGCCGGAGGCCCGCCTGGCCTATCAAGACCTCCTCGAGGCTCGCCAGTTCACGCTCTCGGTCGAGATCCCCTTGGTCCAGTGGGGCGCGCATTCGGAGGGAGTAGCGGCCGCCGAGGCCGACCAGGCCCAGGAAGCGAGCCTGTCGCAGACGACGTTGCAGCAGACCGCTCATGAGGCGCATTTCGCCGCCCTGGAGCTGTCGCAGGCGCGGCGCACCGCCGAGCTGTCGGCCAAGGCGGACACGGTGGCCAGCAAGCGATTCGAGGTCGCCTACAACCGTTATGTGATCGGGCGCATCGCGATCGACAACCTCTACATCGCCCAGACCGAGAAGGACCAGGCGCTCACCGCGTTTGTCCAGTCGCTGCGCGGATACTGGGTGGCGTACTACCGGCTGCGACGTCTCACGCTGTACGATTTCGACACGGGGCAGCGTATCGGCGCCCCGCGAGAATGACCATGTCCACTACAAAACTGTTCCTGCTCGCGATGGTCCCGCTGGCGGCCTGCGGCACACCCGCGCGCCCCACGCCGGCCACGGCCCCGACGCCCACCGCGTCGCCCGCTCCCCTTCCCGCCCCCCTGCGCTGGATGCGCCGCTCCGCCGAGTACCGGGCGCTCACGCGGCAGATCTACGCCTTTGCGGCCCTGCGTCTCGACGAGCTGGCCCGCGGACGCCCGGCGGGGAGCTGGGCCGTCATCCTCGACGCGGACGAGACCGTGCTCGA
>DATDED010000217.1:0-2553 GCA_036523455.1 Gemmatimonadales bacterium | reverse complement strand
CCATGAGGTCGTCGTGGATCAACGCCATCGTGTGGAGCAACTCGAGGGCGGCGGCGGCGCGTTCGATGGGCTCGCCGTCGACGCCTCCCGCCGCCCGGTATCCCCAGTAGCAGAACATCGGACGAAGGCGCTTGCCGCCGGCCGCGGTCAGCCGTATCACCTCATCGATCGGGAGCAGGGCGTCGGGGGCGACGGCCGCCATCTCCTCCCGGATGCCCGCCAAGAAGTCATCGAGCGTCCGGTCGAAGCGGCTCCGGAGCGCGACGAGCTCGGGCGGCGTCTGCATGGTCGGCTCGGCGAACATCGCCCTCAGTATCGCAAGCGCCGCTCCGCTCCCCTGCCGATATCATGTGCCGGGCCCGGCCCGACCCCATGAACCGCTTCCAGAAACTCGCGCTCACCACCGCCGCCGCGACCATCGTGCTGTTCGCCGTCGGCGGCCTCGTCCGTGGAACGGGCTCCGGCCTCGGATGTTCCACGTGGCCGGAGTGCACGCCCGGTCGGCTCTTCCCGGCCGGCACCATGCACTCCCTGATCGAGTTCTCGCACCGGTTCTTGGTCTTCGTCGTGTCGGTGCTGGTCGTCGCGACGGCCGCTGTGGCGTGGGGACGGTACCGGGACATCCCGTCGTTCGTGCGGCCGGCCATCGCCGCCATCCCGCTGGTCTTCGGCCAGGCCGTGTTGGGCGGCGTCGTGGTCCACACGGACCTGAACCCGTGGTGGGTGACGGCTCACTTCGCCGTTGCGCTCGCGTTCGTGGCGGACGTGATCTTCCTGGCCGCCAACTCGTTCTTCATCACGGAGGCTCCGGAGAAGGGTCGCGAGACGACCGCGAGCGACGCCGGATTCGCGAGGCTCACGCTGCTCACCACGGGCGCGACGGGCGCCCTGCTCCTCGTCGGCACGTACGTCCGCGCTCGGTCCGCGGGGCTCGCGTTCACCGACTGGCCGCTGATGAACGGGCGTCTGGTTCCCGCCCTCGGCGGCGCGGCGACGACGATGTTCGCGCACCGGGTGCTCGCCGCGACCGTGTTCCTGCTGGTGTTGTGGGTCGCGATCCGCGCGCGCACGATGACCGCCCGTTCGAAGGATCCGGTCGTGCTCTCCACCCTCGCGCTCTGCCTGTTCCTGGGCCAGATCGTCTCCGGCGCGCTGAACGTGTGGACGCGCCTGCGGCCGTGGGCGGTCGTGCTCCACGTGGCGTTGTCGGTGTTGATCTGGGCGACGCTCGTCGCCCTGGCAACCGTGTCGAGACGGCTGGCCGGACACGCAGCCCCGCTCGAGGAAGCGACGGCGGGCCCCGACGGCGGCACGGGAGCGGGTGCCGGCGGTTCGCTCCGCGACACGATCACCGCGTACGTGCGTCTGACCAAGCCACGGATCATCTTGCTGCTGCTCATCACCACGGTGCCGGCCATGATCCTTGCCGCACAGGGGATGCCACCGCTCGGACTGATGCTCGCGACCCTTGTAGGCGGCACGGTGGCCGCCGGATCCGCCAACGCCATCAACATGTACCTCGACCGCGACATCGACGAGATCATGCGCCGGACGAGGGGCCGGCCGCTCCCGGCGCACACCGTGTCACCCGACCGCGCCCTGCGGTTCGGATTCGTCCTGGGAGCCGTCTCCTACTTCTTCCTGTCGATCGCCGTGAACGTGCTGGCGGCGACGCTCGCGCTCTCGGCCATCGCGTTCTACGTCTTCATCTACACCATGTGGCTGAAGCGCACGACGGCGCAGAACATCGTGATCGGGGGCGCGGCCGGCGCGGTCCCGGCGCTCGTCGGATGGGCCGCGGTGACGGGGGCGCTCGCCGCGCCGGCCTGGGTCTTGTTCGCGATCATCTTCGTCTGGACCCCACCGCATTTCTGGGCGCTCTCCATCCGGTTCCGGGGAGACTACGCGGCGGCCGGCGTCCCGATGCTGCCGGTCGTGAAGGGTGAGGACGAGACCCGCCGCCAGATCTTCCTGTACTCGCTCGTGCTGTTCGGCACGACCATGCTGCTGTACCCGATCGGGGACATGGGACCGATCTACCTCTCCACGGCGATCGTGCTGGGGGGCGGCTTCGTGTACCGGGCGCTCCGTCTGTGGCGCGAGCCCGACTCGAACCGCGCATGGGGCGTCTTCACGTACTCGATCGTCTACCTGGCCGCGCTGTTCGGCGCCGTCGCCTTGGACGCCCTGTCTCCGCTCGGCCGCTGAGCGCGATCAGGCCGGGAGCGCGAGCACCTGGTCGATCAGCCTTCTCAGCTGCGCCGCGTCGGTCTGCCCGAACACCGCCCAACGGATAACGCCCTGACGATCGATCACGTACGTGTCCGGTAACCCGAAGAGAGCGAAGTCGTCCGCCCAGGCGCCGGGCTCGTCCACGATGCTCGGATAGGGCACGCCGAACTCCTTCACCCAGGCGCGAGCCTTGGCGGTGTCGTCCCGCTCGTTCACACCCAGGAACTCGACGCCCCGGTCACGATAGTCGTGCGACAGCCGCACGAGCTCCGGCTGCTCGTTGCGGCATGGGGCGCACCATGTGGCCCAGAAGTTGACGAC
>DATDED010000216.1:0-3623 GCA_036523455.1 Gemmatimonadales bacterium | reverse complement strand
AGGTTCCCTCCCCTAAACCCCGGGCTCAAATCCGAATGCAGGGTTGGTCTGAGCGGCCGCCAAGGATAGCGGTGACTACCGCATCGTCCCAGCAGTCGCCCAACACCCGCCGCGGGCCGAGATCAGCCGAGGCTCGCCCACTCCCGCTCGAAGCGCTCGACCAGCGGGCTGGCCCCCAGCGCGCGATACGTCGTGAGCACCTGTCGTCGCCGCTCCTCGGCGGCCGGGTTCCCGTTCGCCCGGAGCGCGAGCGCTAGCACGGCCGCGCAATCCGCCTGGAGCACAGCGGCCCCATGCTCCCCTGCGATGGCGTACGCCGCTTCGGACTCCCGCACTGCGACGGTGAGGTCGCGCCGCCGAAGCGCCGCGCGAGCCCCGACACGGCGTGCCTCGGCACCGCCGAGCGGGTCGTCGGCGGCGTGCGCCAGCCGAACCGCCCGCGCCACCTCCCGCTCCGCCAGCTCGATCTCGCCCGCATCGAGGTGTACCTCGGCCCGACCTGTCACGGCGAGCGCGAGCAGGGCGCTCTCTCCCACGAGCTCCGCGTGCCGCTCCGCCTCCACGGAGGCATTTTCGGCCTCGTCCAGGTGGGCCATGTCGCGGAAGACGAGGCCCAGGTTGTGGTATGTCTCCGCGGCGCCCCGCCGGTCCCCCAGCCGTTGATATGACAGCAGCGCACCGCGGTAGAGGCTGAGCGCCTCGTTCGCTTGGCCGCGCAGGTGGCTGAGTGACGCCAGGTTGTTGCTCGCACGGGCCGCGAGTAGCGAGTCGCCCAGCTCCCGCGCCAACGCCAGCGCGCCGTGGAACGCCTCTTCGGCTTCGTTGAGGCGCCCCTGCTCGAAGCCGATCACGCCGAGGAGGTTGAGCGCGCGCATCTGGCCGTCCCGGTCTCCGCGGGTGCGGAACCAGCTCAGCGCGCCGTCGGCCAGCGGACGCGCCACCTCGAGATCCCCGAGGCGGGTCGCGGCCGTCGCGGCCAGGAGCAGGAGCGCCGGCTGGCGGCGGACGCCGGGGCCGTCAATCTCCCGGAACGTTCGCAGCGCATCCGCGAAGCGACCCGCTCCTACGAGATCGCGGAGCGAGGCGGCTCGGTCGTCGGCGGGAGGCATGGGGGACACCGGAGCATCACTCCCTCAATACGCGAGGGCGTAGCGACTGAACCCGAAGAGGCTGGCCTGGACCTCTTGCAGGCTCTGGATGACGGCGGACCCGATCCGCACGAACGGCGCGCCGGCTGTTTCCTGGCGCCAGATGGCGATCTGGGCCTCGACGGTCGAGTCCACGCCCTCCGCCTCGCCGTACTGGATCGTGAGTTGCGCCGGATCGAGAGGATTGAAGTGGAGGCCGGTCGGCTCGAGGCGGACGAGCACCTGGGTGGGGTCGTCCAGCGCCATCGTGATCTGGACGCACTCGTTCGGCGCGAACGGAGTCCCGTCCGGCTTCGCCAGCAGCGAGCTGTCGCCGAGCGTAAGCTTCGCGAACTCCTGACCTTCGCCGCCGCTTGGGTTGGTGAAGACGAGGCGTCCCTCCCCACCCCTTCCCTTGCACGCCGTGAAGGTCGTGCTGGTGGCCAGGAGCGGCGGCGCCGTCGGCGCGAGGCGCAGGATGTTGAGCTCTGCTGGTGGCCGCGTCTGCAGCGGCCCCGTGGAATCGGAGCATGCCAGGGTGGCCAGCAGCAGCGGCAACGCGGTCCGGATCAGTCCAGTCCTACCCATCGTCGTTCTCCCGCGCGCGGGTCAAAACATCATCGTCGCGCAAGCCGTCCAGCAGCCGCTGGAGACGGGGTCGCGAGATGCCGTGGCGACGTGCGGCCTCGCTTCTGTTGCGGCCGCTCAGCTCCAGCATTTGGGCGGCGGCGGCTCGCGTGAGCGTCGCGAGGTCCGCCGGAAAGGGCAGCGCGTCACCGGGTGCCGAGCGCTCCATCTCAGCTGGCATTGACGGCGGACCGATTGTGCTCGGCATCATGAAACGCGAGTGACCCTTCCTTCCCGGCCGCCACGCGAACGACGACGGCCAGCCGGGCACGGGCTGGCCGTCGTCGTTCGCGCACCAAGCTCCCAGGCGCGCTGCACGAGCCCCTCAAGCATCGTGGTGCCGTCTTAGGCCGCCCCCTGCTGGTCGGCGACGCCGTCTTCGTTATTGTCTTGAAACGCTTCGAACGAGCTCTTGATATTGGCATTGATCGCGTCCGCATTCGCGGGGTTCGTCGGATCGATCGCGGCGCCAACCCCGTCCGTGAACCATTTCGCGACGTCCACGGTGAGCGTGATATTCGATGTGGGCTTCGCGGGATCCACCGTGACCGGGGATGCGAAGGGGATCTCGATCTGGGCGTCGACGCCGGAGGTGAAGGTAAAGTGGTGCACCGTGCTGCTGGCATCGGTGTAGTCACCGGTCACCTGGACGCTCAGGCCCGCCCAATCGGGGTGCGCGGCCAGGAACGCCGCGGCGCCGGTCTCGCCCTCGCCGGGTTGCACCGCGTTCAGCTCCGCTTGCAGCCGCGTGTAGGTGCCGGGGGGAACGAGGGCGTCCAGCACCTTCTGGGGCGGCGTGCCATCCAGGGGCAGGTCGATCAGCAGAGGATCGATTTCCAGCTCGTCGCAGTTGTCGTTGTTCGCGGGGGGGATCGAACAGGTTCCGGCGTCCGAAAGCTCGGTTCGGGCCAGGACGAAGTCCACGTTCGTGATGTTGAGGGAGTTCGCGCCGGTGCCAATGGCGACGTCCGCGCTGAGCCCCCTGCGCGCCGGCGTGGGCACGGCCCGGTGGGCCATGACCGACAGCCTCACCGGCGTCGATGTGCTCGGGCTGGTGCTGCTGCAGGCAGCCGAGAGCAGGGCGCCCGCGGCGATGACCAACGGGTGTACCGGGGAACGCGAGTTGAGGAAGCGCATCATACAGGTCTCCTCTGAAAGTGGCCATCACTGACACCGCGACCGTGAAGCACCTCGAAGCCGGACGAGTCGCTTGGCAGCTCCTAGGGTGATCGCCCGGCTGCCTCAGCCCGTCTCAGCGAATTCAACCCTCGGGGCCCCCCACGGCACGACTTCATGGCAAGAGCTGGGCCTCAGAAGTCGCAACGACCAAGTTGTTGTATCGGAAACGATTAGAACCCACGGACGCCGCACTCAACGTGCCAAAAACTGCATTGGCCTCGCCACAGTGGTACGCGGTGATCCAGTTGGCCCTGAGGTGATCGCGAAGTCCCTTCACGAGCATCAGCGCCGGCCAGCCGCGCGAAGAGGCCCGTCCAGCTCGCACGCCATTCAGTGGCGCGGACCAGCACCGACGCATCGAGGCATCACCCCATTGGCGCGCGAATGCGACGGGTCCTCGTGCTCGTGGCGCGACCGTTCCTCCCGGTCGTCGTCTAAGCTGAAGCTCCTGCTGGTCTTTTGGGCTTCATCGCACGCCTGCGCCCCAAGGCCGTTCGGGGTATCGATCTTGCAGCGCCGTGCCCAATAACCTTTACACCCAACGCATGCTTGGGAGAGTCGATCATGCTTGGCGACCCGGACTTCCCCACCAAGCTGCCGTCCCGTTTGCGGCCGCTCCTGCCTCAGGATAGTGGCCCACCTCTTCCCGCGAAGCTCCTTAGGGGCGCGCTCGCACGTTGCATCAACGAG
>DATDED010000215.1:0-9393 GCA_036523455.1 Gemmatimonadales bacterium | reverse complement strand
GCTGGTCCGCCTCAGGGCGGCCACCAGTTTCTTCTCGATTTCCTTCATGCCCGCCAGGGCGGCGTTGCGCGCCGATTCGACCGTCCGCTCGAGGGTGGGGTCGACCTGGGACACACCGCCCGAGAGTCGGCCGTAGGACGTCCGCAGATCGCGCTGCAGCCCCTCCAGCGCGTCGGACACCTCGTCCGGGAGCTGTTCCCGCACGAGGCGCTTCTCCACCTCTCCCGGCGGGCCGGCGAAGTCCTCCGGCTTCAGCCCGTGCTTCTCGAGGACACGCTCCACCCTGCCCTCTACCAGAATGCCGGACCACCGTGCCACCGGAGTCTGGGGCGTCACGTCGAGCGCCCGATAGAGCGGCGCGGCATCGGGCAGGTAGCCGAGCTCCCCCGGACCCGCCACGTAAGCGACCGTCGGCCACAGCGCGGCCTCCACCACGGGCCGCAGCAGCACATTGGGCGACAGACGTTCCGGCGCCGTGTCGGCCACCTGCCGCAGATCGGCCGCCGTGAAACGCTCTCCGCTGCGGCGCGTTACGAAGCCGTCGCCGTCACGGCGCAGCCGGTCGCGGCCCTGCGCTGCCTCGACGAGGACGGGGCTGAGTCCGTCCTCCAGCGTGAGGTCGAGCCCGCGCAGCAGCCAGGGAGCCATCGCCTGTTTCACGGGCTGCGCGTACGGCCTCGTCACCGCCAGGCCGCGCGGACCCAGCAGGTCGTTCAGCGCGTGCGCGAACGCGTCCGCCAGGCTCGCATCGGGACGGTAGGCAGCCTCGAGCCAGGCGAGGACCGGCCCCTTGAACTCGCTCTCCGGCGTCTCGTCGCGCAGGCGGGCCAGTGCGTCCAGGATCTCCGGCCCGCCGCGCTCCCGGGACATCGGTGTGGCCGGAGCGTCGGCGGGGCGCTCGCGCAGCACGATGCGCGCCGGCATCCCGGCGGCATTCAAAACCGTCACGTGGTTCGCTTCGTGAAAGTCATGATCGTCGCCGGCCACCCAGAACACCGGGACGACGCCGACGCCCCATTCCCGCTCCACTCGAGCCGCCAGGGCGATAGCCGAGAGGGCCTTGTAGATCGTGTAGAGCGGCCCGGTGAACAGCCCCGGCTGCTGCCCCGTGGTCACGACGAGCACCTCGCCCGCCGCGAGCCGGTCGCGCCCGGGGCCGGGCAATGTCGTGGCCACCAGCGGCTCCGGCACGCGGCGCGGCGGCAGACGGCGCAGCGCGGCCAGCGGCGGAGCCGGCGCGAACGGCGTAGCGACAACCCGGGGGGAAGGCGACGTCACGTCCGCACCGCGATGAGGATGGCGCGCGGCGCGTCCGCCCCGAAGGGACGGCCATCATAGTCCCCGAAGCGCTCCACCACGGCGAGCCCGCCGGCGCGCAGCAGCGCCTCGAGCTCGGCCGCGCTGAACAGCCGCACCCGCTCCTGGAAACTGCGGTTTTCCGCGCGCAGCTCGATTTCCTTCACGACGTACCGTCCTTCCGCGCTGAACCGCCGCCGCACCCGTGCCCCGGCGTCGCCGTCCGAAATCTCTTCGCTGTCGCGCCGCAACGAGCGCCGCACCTGATCCGCATTCAGATAGTCGAGCACGAAGCGCCCGCCCGGTGCGAGCACGCGGGCCACCTGCCGGACCACCTCGCCGTGCTCGGCATCCGAGCGGAAGTATCCGAAGGAGGTGAACAGATTGACCACCAGGGTGAAGCTCGCCGCCTGGAACGGCAGCGCGCGCATGTCTCCGCGCACCAGCGCCGCCCGGCTGCGGTGGCGTGCGCGGTGCAACATCGCCGGGGACAGATCGAGGCCCGTCACCCGGGCACCGGCGCGCTCGAGCTCCGCGGCGTGGCGCCCGCCGCCGCACGCCAGGTCCAGCACGCGCTCCCCCGGATGCCACGGCACCACCCGCCGGATGAGCTCCATCGCCCGCCTGGCGTCCTCGGAATCGCGGTGCGGGTACAGGGCATGGTACTCCTCCCCGAACCACTGTTCGAACCACTCGGTCATTCGCCGAACACGTCCGCTTGGAACACGTAGAGCTCGCAATCGGGGTTCCGCCAGGCACTGTCGGGCAGGCCGGCCTTGCGGCAGACCGCCGCGAGCAGAGCTTCGCCGTCCCAGCGCTGCTCCGTCGCCACCTGGGGCAGCAGCAGACCCTGCCGCCGTCCGCGCCGCACCATCACCCCGTCACGTCCGGGCTCGATGCACGCCGGGTCCACCACGCTGAGACGCTCCGGCTCCGACAATACCGAGATCTCGATCCGCAGCCGGGGCACCTCGTCCCTCCCAACGGGCGGGAACCGGGGATCCTCGGTGGCGGCGAGCAGCGTCATGCGCCAGACCACGTCGGCGAGCGGGTGCCCGGAGGCCAGGTGGCCGATACATCCCCGCAATGCGTCATCGAGCCGCAAGGTCACGAACGCGCGCCCCGGCCCCCGGAGGGCGGGCGGGAGCGTCGCCGTCTCGGGGCCAGGCTCCGGCTGCTCGTCCAGCGTTGCCTGGAGCGCCCGCCGGGCCAGGCGCAGCAGCGCCCGCCGTTCCTCGTCGCCGAGCTCAGGAGCCGCGATGGTAGGGCTCTCCGCGCCGGATCGTGAAGGCCCGGTACAGCTGCTCGAGCAGGATGACCCGGGCCAGCTCGTGGGGGAATGTGAGCGGCGACAGGCTCCAGACGCGCTCCGCGCGCCGCAGCAGCGCTGCGGGCAGCCCGGCGGCGCCACCGATGGCGAAGGCCACGTCCCGGCCATCCTGGTCCCAGCCCGACGTGCGTCGGGCCAGCTCGGTCGAGCTCCACGTCTCGCCGCGGCGCGACAGCGCGACGAGGCGCGCCTCCCCGGGGATCGCCTCGGGCAAACGCGCCTCGTCCTTCACTTCACGCTCCTCCACCTTCGCGTAGCGGCGCAGCCGTTTCAGGTATTCGTCACACGTCGCCCGTAGCCCCGCATTCCGGAGGCGCCCCACCGCGACGACGTGATACCGCATCAGGCATACATCCCGCGCAGTCGGTGCATCGTGGCGACCCGGTCGATCGCCAGCATGTACGCCGCGACGCGCAAGGTCACCTTGTGCTTGTCGGCGAGGGTGACGACTTCCTTGAAGGATCGCGTGATGATCGTTTCGAGGCGGTGGTTGACGGTTTCCTCGTCCCAGAAGTACCCGCCGCGGTCCTGCACCCACTCGAAGTAGCTCACCGTGACACCGCCGGCATTGGCGAGGATGTCGGGGATCACGAGCACGCCCTTCTCCTCGAGGATCTTGTCGGCGTTGGCCGTGGTCGGCCCGTTGGCGCCCTCGCAGATGACCTTCGCCTTGATCTTCTTCGCATTCTTGCTGGTGATGACGTTCTCCAGCGCCGCCGGCAACAACACGTCACAATCCGTCGTGAGCAGATCTTCGTTGGAGATCGAATCGGCGCGGGGATAGCCGGCCAGCTGCCGATGCTCCCGCGCCCAGGCCACCACATCGGGGATGTCGAGCCCCTTGGGATTGATCAGACCGCCAGACTTGTCCGACACGGCGATGATGGTCGCGCCCTCCTTGGCCAAGAGATCCGCCGCGATCGAGCCGACGTTCCCGAACCCCTGCACCACCACACGCGCCTGCCGCAGCGGCATTCCCAGGCGGGCCAGCGCCTCCCGGGTCACGATCATGCACCCCCGCCCGGTCGCCTCGCGCCGTCCCAGCGACCCGCCCATTTCGACGGGCTTCCCCGTCACGACCGCCGTCACCGTATGGCGATGGTGCATGGAGTAGGTGTCCATGATCCAGGCCATGACGCGCTCGTTGGTGTTCACGTCCGGCGCGGGGACGTCGGAATCGGGTCCCAGAATCTCGATGATGCTCGCGGTGTAGCGCCGCGTGACCCGCTCCAGCTCGGCCATCGACATCGTGAACGGATCGCACACCACCCCGCCCTTCGCCCCGCCGAACGGGATGTTCACGACCGCACACTTCCACGTCATCCAGGCGGCGAGCGCCTTGACCTCCTCCAGCGTCACGTTGAGGTCGAAGCGAATCCCGCCCTTCGCCGGGCCGCGCGAAGTGTTGTAGAGCACACGATAGCCCGTGTAGACCTCGACCTCGCCGTTGTCCCGCACCACCGGTATGGACACGATGATCTGCTTCTCCGGATTGCGCAGGACTTTGTACAACCCCGGGTCCAGATTGAGAAGTTTGGCGGCATGGTCGAACCGTGACATCATCGATTCGAACGGGTTGTCTTCGGAGAGGAAACGATCCTTGTCGGGTCGGATCACGTTTTCGGTCTGGGAAACAGTGTCGGTCATGGGTTCCGGTTGGTGGAATCGCGCTTCGTCTGGACGGGAACGGCAAGCACGCGGTCCAGTGCCGCGACGACGGCCCCTTCATTCCGCTCCCACATCCACTCGAGCTCCGCGACGAAAGGCTCCGGCCCCTCGGCCGGCCACAGGGTGCGCAACTTCACGGCATCCTTTTCGGTGACCACAAGATAACCGGCCGCGGCCGCCAGCCGCACGAGGCGCTGGACATCGGCCGCGTCGTACTCGTGATGGTCTTGATACGCCGCGAGTTGCACCGTCGCCCCTGAAGCGCGGATCTGCACCGCGAAGCTCTCCGGATCGGCGATGGCCGCCGCCGCATACACCTGCTGCCCCCGCAGCCCGTCCAGCGACACCCGGGCGCCGGAGCGCATCCCCACGAGCGTCCGCACCACCAGCCGCGCCTGGACGATGGTGGCTGACGGCCATCGAGCGGCCAGGTCGGCCGCCAGCGCGGCGGCGCTCTCGGCATCCGCCCGCTTGCGAGTCACCACCAGCAGGTCGGCTCGCCCCAGCGCCCGACGGGGCTCGCGCCACGGGCCTGCCGGCAGAGTCCAGCGCGCCAGCCGCTCCTGTTCGGCGGCGAGCACGGCGATGTTGAGGTCGCGACGCACCGCCAGCAGCTGGAACGCATCATCGAGGACCAGCACGTCCGCCCCCAGGGCCTGCGCGGCAGCGCCGCCGGCCAACCGGTCCCGGTTGGCGACCACGATCGCTCCCGGCACGAGCCGCTCGTGCACCAGCTCTTCGTCGCGTCCGTAGCCCCGCAACAGGATGCCGGGCCGTCGCGAGCGGCGCACACAATAGTCCGCGATCCACGCCGCCAGCGGGGTCTTCCCCGTCCCCCCCACCGACAAATTGCCGACCGCGATGGCGGGGAGTGGCAGCGGCCGTGTTCGAGCCACGCCCGCTCGAAACGCGGCCGCGCGCACCGATACGACCCCGGCATACAGTCCGGAGAACGGTAGGAGCACCGCCCGCGCCGCCCGGGCGCGCCAACTGCGGCGGCGCCACAGCCGCCGCACCAGCCGCGCACCCCGGTCGTCGGTCATCACGTCGCGGCCACGATGGCATTCAGCCCCCGCTCCACCGCCTCGATACCCGCCCGTACCCCGTCCTTGCCGGGCGCGATGCCCATGGCCGGTCCGTACACGACCTCGATCGTGGCGAAGGGCTTGGGAATGCAGAAGCGGTCCCAGCTCGACAGCCACCACGCGCGCGACGGCTGGGCCGTGGCGGGAACCACCGGCACGCCCGCGTGCTGGGCGGCTGCGACGATGCCGGGCTTCACGCGCTCCGCCGGGCCGCGCGGGCCATCGGGCGTGATCGCCACCACGTTTCCCGCCTGCAACGCCCGGACGACGCCGAGCAGGCCGACCTCGCCCCCGCGCTGCGTAGACCCGCGCACGAACCGGTACCCCCACCGCTCCGCCAGTGTGGCCAGGAGGCCGCCGTCGCGGTGACGGCTGATGAGCAGCACCATTGCCTCATGGCGATGCAGGTAGAGCAGCGGGAGGATCCGGCTGTGCCACAGCGCGAACACGAACGGCCGCTTGGCGTCGTAGAGCGCCTGCGGATGCTCCCGGCCGCGCTCGCGATAGCGCCATGTCCGGGCCAGGAGTCCGACGACAATGAACCCGACCGACGTGAGCAGCGGCTCGGCCCAGCGCAGTCTCACCGCGTGAGCTCCAGCGCCAGGGTCGCAACCCGCTCGGCCGCGCCCGGTGGGCCGAGCCGCTCCCGCACGCGTGCCAGCGCGGCCCGCTGCCGCTGCGTGGCCGGATCGTCCGCATCGAGCAGGGGCAGCAGGCCATCCGCCAGCGCCTGGGGCTGCGCGTCGCCCTGCAGCAGCTCGGGGCACACGAGCTCGCCCGCGACCAGGTTCACGAGACCGACCCACGGCACCTGCAGCACGCGCCGGGCGATGAAGTTCGATACCGGGTGCAACCGGTACGTGATCACCATCGGGAGATCGGCGAGCGCTGCTTCGAGCGTCGTGGTGCCGGACTTGCACAGGCCGGCGTCGGCCGCGGCGAACACGAGCGCGGGGTCCCCCAGCGCGACACGGATCGTCCCCGCCTCCGGATACGTGGCGACGGGAGTGCCCGCGACGACCACCTGCACGCCGGGACGGGCGGCGACCACCCGGCGTGCGGCGTCCCGCGTCACGGGCCAGATGCGACGCACCTCCTGAGCGCGGCTCCCGGGGAAGACGCCGAGCGTGGGGCGATCGGGATCCAAACCGAGGGCTCGCCGGGCGTCCGCTCGGGACGGCAACGGTGGCCGGTCCTTCAGGGGATGGCCCACGAACGTGGTCGGCACACCCCGCTCCCGGAAGAACGGCTCCTCGAACGGCAGGATCACCGCCAGCCGGCGCACGGCCGCCGCGAGACGCCGCACCCGGCTCGCGCCCCAGGCCCAGAGCTGCGGTGCGATATAGTAGAGCACCGGCACGCCGGCCGCTGCCGCTGCCGCCGCGGCGCGCAGGTGATAGCCCGGATAGTCCACGAAGACAGCCACGTCGTAGCGTCCCGCACGGAACCCGCTCCGGGTCCTGCGCAGTAGACGATAGTGCCGGGGGATCCCTTCCAGGGCTTCGACGAACCCGACGACGGAGAACGCTTCCATGCGATCCAGCACGCGCGCGCCCGCCGCCTCCATCTGCGGGCCGCCGAACGCTTCGATCGTGACCGCGGGCGCCTGGCGGCGCAACGCGGCGATCACCGGCGCGGCGTGGGCGTCCCCCGAGGGCTCCCCGGCGGAGATATAGATCCGGGGACCGCCGCTCACGGTTTGATGGCGGCGAGGGGTGACGCCTGGATCGCGTCGGCCACGCGCCACGCCAGCCCAAGCGCCTGCGCGCCGGCAACCCCCGACACCACGACCTCGCTCTCGCCGCGCACCGCCCTCAGGAAGCTCTCCAGCTCCAGCTTGAGGGGTTCGGCCTCCGGAGCGTCGAGCCGCACCGCTTCGACGATATCCTCGATGCGCCGCGCCCCCAGCCCCTGCCATCCCGGCTTCAACCGGTAGAAGTGTCCGCTGCCCTGGGCCAGATCGAGCGAGAAGTATCCCGTCGGCTGGAAGATGCGGAGCTTGCGGGTCCGCTCCCGGGAGATCCGGCTGGCCGTCACGAGCGCCACCGCCCCATTGGCGAATTCGACGCGCGCGTTGGCGATGTCGACGTGCGGCGTGAGCACCGGCACGCCGGTCGCCCGCACCTCGTGGACCTCGGACCGCACGAGCTCCAGGATCAGGTCCAGGTCGTGGATCATCAGGTCGAGGATCACCGCGACGTCGGTCCCGCGCGGTTGGAACGGCGCCAGCCGTTCGGTCTGCAGGAAGCGCGGCTCGGCCAGATACGGGGCGGCGGCCCGGACGGCGCGGTTGAACCGCTCCACGTGCCCCACTTGCAGCACCACGCCGCGCTGGGTCGCCTGCCGCACCAGCGCATCGGCGCCCTCGAGCGAATCGGCGAGCGGCTTCTCGATCAGGGCGGCGATGCCGCGCGAGAGCACCGACAGCCCCACCTCCGTGTGCGCGGGTGTCGGGACGGCGATGCTGACCGCGTCCACCGCCCCCAGGAGGGCATCAAGCGAGGGGTGCGCGACCGTCTCCAGCTCGCGGGCGACCTGTGCCGACCGCTCCGGATTGATGTCGTAGATCCCGACGAACTCCGCCCCGTCCATCCGCCGCAACAGCCGCGCGTGATGATAGCCCAGCGCGCCGGTGCCGATCACCCCGACGCGCAGGCGGCGCAGGGTCACACGAGCACCCCACGCTGCGAGGCTTCGATGAACCGCAGGAACGTCTCGACCTCCGCGACCGCGGGGATTTCGGCCCGCGCCCGCGCGATCCCCTGGCTCACGGTCAGGTGGGAGTTGAAGACCAGCCGGTACGCCTTCTTGAGCGCGAGCTTCACCTCGGGGGCGAATCCGGCCCGCTGCAGGCCCACGGAATTCAGTCCGTAGAGGTGGACCGGGTTCCCGACCGCCTTGGTGTAGGGCGGCACGTCCTGGTTCACCCGCGACCCGCCGCCCACGAAGGCGTACGTGCCCACCCGCACGAATTGGTGGATCGGGACGAGGCCGCTGATGATGGCGCGATCGTCCACGGTCACATGACCCGCCATCTGGATCGAGTTGGCGAGGATCACGTCGTCGCCGATGACGCAGTCGTGCGCGACGTGGACGTAGGTCATGATGAAGCAGCGCCGCCCGACGGTCGTCTTCCCGGTAGCCGGCGTGCCGCGATTGATGGTGCAGTACTCGCGCAGGATGGTCCCGTCTCCGATCTCCACCCAGGTTTCCTCGCCCTTGTACTTGAGATCCTGGGGATCGGCGCCGAGCACCGTACCGTAGCCGACTTTCACATCCGCCCCGAGCCGGGTGTTCCGCTCGATCACCGCGTGCGCCGCGACTTCGCAGCGGTCGCCGATCACGACCCGCGGTCCGATGACGACGAAGGGGCCGACGCTGACGTCGAGTCCCAGCTCGACGGAGGGGTCGACGAGTGCCGTGCGGTGAATCACTTGTCCACCACCACGGCCATCATCTCCGCTTCCGCCACCAACTGTCCGTCCACGAACCCCTGCCCCTTCATGCGGCATGTCTTGCCCCGGAAGGCGATCATCTCGAGCTCGAAGCGGATCTGGTCGCCCGGCAGCACCGGCCGGCGGAATTTCACGTTGTCGAGCGACATGAAGTACACGACCTTGTCTTCGACGTTCTGCCCCTCGAAGTGGCTCAGCAGCAGCATGCCCCCCACCTGCGCCATCGCCTCGATGACCAGTACACCGGGCATGATGGGATGGCCGGGGAAATGCCCCTGGAAGAACGGCTCGTTGATCGTGACGTTCTTGATTCCCACGATCCGCCGGTCCCCCTCCACCTCGAGAATGCGGTCCACCAGCAGGAACGGGTAGCGGTGCGGCAGGACGTCCATGATGCGTCCGATGTCCATCGCCGGTACGCCGCTGCGCTTGGCCGCGCGGGCGAGGGCCCGCGCCAGCGCCACGTTGCCGGCGTGACTGGGCTTCGTCGCCACGATATGCGCCCGCACCCGCCCGCCCGTCAGGGCCAGGTCGCCCAGGATATCGGCCGCCTTGTGGC
>DATDED010000214.1:0-7181 GCA_036523455.1 Gemmatimonadales bacterium | reverse complement strand
GGTACGAAGCTCTGACATGTGCGCCGCATCCATGGGCCGGTATCTTATCCGCTCCCCGAACGGAGTCAAAGCGCGATGTTTCTGGTTCTCGTTGCTCTCCAGGGCGCATGCATGTCGCAGCCGGCCCAGCTGCCCGCGGTCGATACCCGTTGGGCGGCCGCGCGCGCCCGCGCGCACGCGATCGCGTGCGAGAAGCTCGCGCCCAACGTTCCGGGGTTTGCGTTCGCGGTCGCGGTGGACGGCAAGATCGTCTGGTCTGAAGCCTTCGGCTACGCGGACGTCGAGGCGCGCCGCCCCGCGACGCCGGCCACGCAGTTCCGGATCGGCAGCGTCTCGAAGCCGCTGACGGCCGACGCGGTCGCGCAGCTGTACGAGGCCGGCAAGCTCGATCTCGACGCACCCATCCAGCGCTACGTCCCGACCTTTCCCGAGAAGGGCGCGCCGATCACCACGCGGTTGCTCGGCGGCCACCTGGCCGGGATCCGGCACTATCAGGGGAGCGAGTTCACGCTGAATCAGCGATTCCCGACGGTCACCGCGGGCCTGGCAATCTTCAAGGACGATTCGCTCGTCGCGCCACCCGGCACGCGGTTCTCTTACTCGAGCTACGGATTCAATCTGATCAGCGCGGTGGTGGAGGGCGCGTCGGGGGAGGACTTCCTGACCTACATGGCTCGCCACGTCTTCAAACCGCTGGGGATGACCAGCACGGCGCCCGACAAGAACGACAGCCTGATCCCCAACCGCACGCAGTTCTACGAGCGCACCGAGAGCGGCCAGTTCGTCGTGTCACCGGTCGTGGACAACAGCTACAAGTGGGCGGGCGGCGGTTTTCTCTCGACCGCCGAAGATCTCGTGCGCTTCGGGTCCGCGCACCTCGCCCCCGGATACCTCAAGGCCGCGACCCTCGAGCTGCTCTTCACGCCGCAGCACACCGCGTCCGGTGCGGCGACCCCGTACGGGATCGGCTGGTTCCTGGCAGGCGACACGCTCGGTCACCGCACCGCCTATCACGGCGGCGGATCGGTCGGAGGGACGACGGTGTTCGGAATCGACCGCGACTCGCGCGTCGTCATCGCGCTGGTCACGAACCTCGGTGAGGCGCGACTCGACGCCGCGCGGGAGATCCGGCTGGTATTCGACTCGGCGGCGGTGCGAACGCCCAGGCCCTAGCGGCCGGCGCGCGCCGCTTTCCATTGGCGCGGATCCCACAGCGCCGCGGGCATGGCCGCGTCGGTCTGGATCTGGGTGTACTCTTCCAGGAACTGCTGCCGCCCGTCCACCAGGAACTCCACTTCCGCCGACACCCAGCCACCGGCCAGGGGCGCGTACTTGTTGAAACGCGTCTCGGCCGTCTTGGTCGAGTCGCGCGGCGCCGGCTCCAGCATCCGCACGAACACCAGCCGCTCCTTGTCCACCCAGAACTGGCGGGTGTGCAGATCGCCGGCCTTCGCGCCGACCACGACCACCGGCCGTCCCTGCCAGGTATCCTCGTGCGTGGTGGCGAGGTCGAATCCCAGTTGCCGCAGCTTGCCCAGGGTCTGCTCGACCGGCAGGGCGTACACGTCGAAGCCGAGCACCATCAGCGGATGAACGAACGGGTCGGCCCGCACGAGCGAGTCGCCCTGGATCACGAATTGCGTGTCCCGGGCGAAGAGGACGCCGCCGTCCGGCGGGAAGCCCGGTCCGTCGCGGAAATCGATGCGCAGCGTTCCCGGGATGGTGGCGCGCTCAAACCAGGTCGAGTGCTGCACGCTGTCGCCCGGGAGATAGAGCGTATTGTGCTGGACGAAGGTGAGCGTGCGGTACCACTGGCCGTCGTACCGGTCGTGCATCGCGCGGACGAGCGCATCACCCGTCTGGGGCTCGCGCCCGGCGAGCAGGGCGGTCAGCAGCAGGAATACGAGGCGCACGGTTCGGTCTCCGGGTCGGTGATGGCCGGGGTCAGGCCTGCAGCCGGTAGCCGGCCTTGCGCACGGTCAGGATGTGGCGCGGCGCCTGGAGGTCATCCTCGAGCTTGCGGCGCAGCTCCGCCACGTGCGTGTCCACGGTGCGCGACAGCACGGCCGCGCTGTAGCCCCAAACTTCGGTCAGCAGCTCGACGCGACTCGCCACCGCCCCGCGGCGGCGGATCAGGGCGAGCAGCAGCTCGTATTCCTTGGGGGTGAGGGGCACGGGATCGCCCTTGCGGAGCACCATGCGGGAGGCGCACTGGATCTCCACATCGCCGAACTTTTCGACGAGCGGTGCCGCGGCCTCCGAGGTGGCGACCGTCGCGACGGCGCGCCGCATCAGCGCCTCGACCCGCGCGAGCAGCTCGAGCACGCCGAACGGCTTGGTCACGTAATCGTCGGCGCCGAGCCGCAGACCCCGCACCTTGTCGGCCTCCTCGCCCCTGGCGGTGAGGATGAGAATCGGGATGGACCGCCCCTCTTCGCGCAGCGTGCGCAGCACCCGGTATCCGTCCATCCCCGGCAGCATGAGGTCGAGGATGATCAGGTCGGGGCCGCCGATGCGCGCGCGCATCAGCCCTTTCGGGCCGTCGTCCGCGACTTCCACCTGGTAGCCTTCGATCTCCAGGTTGTTGCGCAGGCCGTAGGCGAGGTCGTGATTGTCTTCGATGACGAGTACGCGTTTCATGTGTCCACCTGCACGGGAGTGGGCTCGGTTGATGCGACGGAGGTCGGTGACGCGGGAATCACGGGATGCGGCGCCGTGGGCAGCTCGATGACGAACCGGGCGCCGCCGGCGGGCGCGGTCTCCACCCAGACGCGACCGCGGTGCAGCGCCGCCAGCTGGCGCACCACCGACAATCCGATGCCGGTGCCCGCCACGGCCGAGCCGCGGTCCCGTTCCAGCCGCCAGAACTGCTGCCAGATGCGCTCGCGCTCGGGCGTGGGGATACCCGGTCCCTGATCCTGCACCCAGATGCGGAGGCGATCCTCACTCGGGGGGTCCATCCCCACGGTGACGACCTGTCCTTCGGGACCGTACTTCACGGCGTTGTCCAGCAGGTTGAGCAGCATCTGACGCAACGCGCCCTCATCCGCCAGCGCCACGGCTCCCTCGCGCAGCGAGGTCGCGATGTGGACGCGTCGCGTTCCGGCGAGCGGCGCGAAGCTCTCCAGCACGCCGCGGATCAGCGGACCGACGAGGGTCGGGACGGGCGCCACGCGCAGCGACTGCCGCTCGGCGCGCGAGAAGTGCAGCAGGTTTTCCACCAGGTTCGTCAGGCGCCGCGCTTCCTGGTCGATGATCGCCAGCGACCGGGCGCGCTCCTCATCCGACCGGACCCGCCCCAGCACGAGGGTCTCGGCGAACATCCGGATCTGGGCGAGCGGCGTGCGCAACTCGTGCGACACACCGGAGACGAACTGGGTGCGCAACGCCGCCAGGTCCGACTCGCGGCGCAGCTGGAACAGCGCGATCACGATCAACCCCGCCGTGAGCAGCAGCAGCGCCACGAGCAGCGGCAGGCGGGACTTGGGCAGCCCGCCGATCACGAGCTTGCCCGCGATGTCGGGGCGCAGCGTGACGTCCACCTGGAACTTCGCCATGTAACTGCCCAGCGTATCGTGCCCCGTGATCGGCGATTGATACTGGGGCTCGCTCTGGAAGATGAGCGCACCGTGCGCGTCCCGCACCACGACCGATCCTACGGAGTCGAGCGCCACACCACCGGTCAGCGCCCTGACCAGCAGCGGCCCGCTCGCGAATGCGCTTTGGAAGTAGGGACGCAATGCCTCGATGTCGGTGACGATACCGAGGATCCGGGTCTGCGCGCGTGCGGAGGTGCGGGGCAGGGTGAAGACCGCGACCTGTGGCGGCTCTCCCGGTGGCGCACCCATCACCGCCGAGACCTCTTCCATCGACGGCGGGGGCAGTTGCATCTGTGCGGCGATCGTGTCCGCCAGCCAGTGCTGCCACGCCGGCGACAACGCTCTTCCGCTGAAGGCAAACCGGTGAGTCGCGGTGTCGAACTCGAACGCCGTCTGGATGCGCCGCAGCAGGTGCGCCGCGAGGGAATCCGGTGACGAGTCTGCGGGCAGTTTGAGGCGCGACGGATCGGGGAGGCGGCCGCCATGCCCGCGTGCGTGGTCGATCGTCTTGATCGTCGGCGTGAAGGCGTAGTACCAGAGATAGCCCGCGGACCGCGAAGCGTACCGGGCAGCCGCGAACGCGGAGTAGTCGCGCATCACGCGCTCGGCCTGCGCCTTCTGATGCTGTGAGGCGCCCACCGCCTGCATCGCGAGTACCACAGCGAACGCTAGCGCGAGGACCAATAGCACGGTGATCGACACCGTGCGTGGCAGACGGGTGTGGAGCGGGAGCCGCATGGCGAAGAATGCTAACTTCTAATGTGTCAGGCCGTAGGGTGGGTTGACCGAACCCTGACAGGGCGCACACGCTATCTCCACCCCGCAACGCCGCACTTCCGCCACATTGCAGTCGCGTCACAGGCCGCACGCCTCGAGAGTATGGAACCAACGCAGCGGGGCGCGGTAGGATAGGCCGGACGCAATAAATCGATTCTGTTTCAGGTCGTGGACCGAGGTGTGACGGCCACCTCACCCGACCGACCAGCCCGGCGAGCTTTCAGCGCCGGGTTTGGTATTTCCGGGCGTGTGGGCCTGAGCCCCGTGGGGGCTAGTCTCCCGGGCCGCGCTCCACCCGGTAGGCCTCCATGGCGAAGTACTCGGAGAGGCCGAGGCGATCGGCGTGCGCGGCGGTCTCGAGGTTGCGCGCCTCGACGCGCTGCCAGAACTCGCGCTCGTCGTGCGCGCCGGGAAACGGCGCCGTGTCCTTCTGGGATTGGTGCTTGAAGATCGCGAGGATCTTGGCGCGCAGCTCGTCCTGCGACAGCGGCACCAGGACGTCCGCTTCGGCGATCGTCCATTCCTGCCAGGCGCCGCGGTACAGCCAGACTTCGGGGTGGAGCCCGGGCGTCTCGCCCAGGGCGCGCTCGATGGCCGCCTTGCACATCCGGTGCGTGCCGTGCGGATCGGAGAGGTCGCCCGCGACGAACACGTAATCGGGACGCACCTCCTCGAGCAGCGCGCGGACGATGCGCACGTCGTCGTCCCCGATGGGGCGTTTGCGCACTTCGCCCGTCCGATAGAAGGGCAGGTTGAGGAACCGCGCGGCGCCGCGCGGCAGGCCCACCGATTCGAGCGCCGCGATCGCCTCGGACTCCCGGATGAAACGTTTGAGATCCTGCACGACCGGCAGATCCACGTCGGCCGGAGTCTTGCGCTCGAACTGGGACAGCACCTCCCAGCTCACGCGCCGCACGGCGGCGGGATCGACCTCCAGCGCCGCGGCCGCCCGCTCGACGAAATCGAGGTGACGCCGCACGTCGTGGTCGAACACGGCGATGTTCCCGCTCGTCATGTAGGCGACCGTGATCTCGTTCGCGTTCTCGTGCAGCTTGCGCAGGATCCCGCCCATCGAGATCACGTCGTCGTCGGGATGGGGCGAGAAGACGAGCACGCGCTGCCCGGCGGGGAGCTTGCGCCGCCCCCGGATCTTGTCGCGTAGCCGGTTGAAGACCAGGCCGTTGATCGGACCGGCGGCGCCCGCCTGGGCGAGGAGCGGGCTCAGGTGGTGCGCGGAGTAGTCCGCGGCCGTCAGCTTGAGAATCGCCTTGTCGGTGCGCTCGGCGAGCCAGACCACGGCTCGCTCGGTGAGGGCGGGCGTCCACTCCACGGGCCCCAGGACCCAGGGGGTCCCGATCCGCGTGAGCTCGGCGGCGGCCGCGAGGTCGAGATAGACCATCGCGCCGGGATGACCCTGCAGGTAGGTCGCCGCGACGTCGGGGGACGGCTCACCCTCCACGGCGCGGCGCACGATCGCCGCTTTGTGCTCGCCCGTGGCGACGAGCGCGATCTCGCGCGCCGCCAGGATGGTCGCGACGCCCATGGTGACCGCCTCGCGCGGCACGTTGTCTTCCCCGAAGAAATCCGCCGCGGCGCTCTTGCGCGTGAGGGCATCGAGCGTGACGAGCCGCGTGCGCGACTCGCGCGCCGACCCCGGCTCGTTGAAACCGACGTGCCCGCTCTGGCCGATGCCGAGCAGCTGAAAATCGATGCCCCCGGCATCCGCGATGGATCGCTCGTAGTCGGCGCAGGCCTGGGTGATCCGGTCGCGCGGCGTGTCCCCGGTCGGGATGTGCACCTGCTCCGGCCGCATGCCGACGTGGGCGAAGAAGTTCTCCCACATGTAGCGCCGGTAGCTGTGCGGGCTGTCCGGCGACATCGGGTAGTACTCGTCGAGGTTGAAGGTGACGACGCGGGAGAATTCCACCTCGCCGGCGCCGTGCCGGCGGATCAACTCACGGTAGACGCCGAGCGGCGTGCTTCCCGTGGCGAGGCCCAGGACGCAGCGCCCCTTGGCCGCCGTGTCGCGGCGGATCGCCGCGACGATCCGGTCGGCCAGGAGAGCGGCCAGGTCGTCGGGGTCGGCGACGACCACGGTACGCAGCCGTTCCCGGTCCCGCGGGCCTTCCAGCCCGTCGGCCATCTACATCTTCACTTCGATCGTCGCCCCGCGCTTGTAGCGGACGTACAGCCACGCCATGGGGACGATCAGCATACCGGCCGCGAGGATGGTCAGGGCGAGCAGCACGGCTGCGAACACCACCCCCTGCTGCGAGGTCCGGGCGGCGTCGAACAGCGCGGCATCCTGGTGGGCGAGCAGGACGATCATCGCTTCCCGGGCGTTCTTCGTGGTCGGGGCGTCGGTGTTGCTCAGGCCTTCCAGGATCTGCTGCACATAGCCCCGCTCCTGCTCGTTGGCGAGCGATGTGCTGAAGCTCGACAGATCCGTCTGCAGCGAGCTGCGAATACTGTCGGCCTGGACGCGATAGGTCGTGTCGCCGCTCGTGGCCATGGACCGCCACACCTCGTACTTCGCGTTCAGGCGGTGCAGCGCCTCGCTGGCCGTCGCGCCCCGGTTCACCGTCGCCGACGCGCTGGCGAGCGACCGGATCAGCAGCACGCCGATGATCAGCGCCGCCAGCAGCGTCGCCGCACTGATCGTGATGGCGATGCCCGGCCGGATGAGGGTGTAGTCCTTCATCGCGATCGCGAACGACGACCGCGGCATGGATGGGCGAGGCGGGAGTGGGGCGCTCATGGACGGCGGCTGGAGCCTGGGATTGGGGTCGCCCCACGGTACCCGGC
>DATDED010000213.1:0-8706 GCA_036523455.1 Gemmatimonadales bacterium | reverse complement strand
GCCCATCACGTCGGCCGCGAGGCGGGCCGCGGTCAGGGTCCGGATGAACTGGCTCGTGGGCACGAGCACCTTGCCGCCGAGGTGGCCGCACTTCTTCTCCGAGGCGAGCTGGTCCTCGAAGTGCACCGCCGCGGCGCCGGCCTCGATGAGCGCCTTCATGAGCTCGAAGGCGTTGAGCGGTCCGCCGAAGCCGGCCTCGGCGTCGGCGACGATGGGGGCGTACCAGTAGGCGCCGTCCTTGCCCTCGGCGTGGGCGATCTGGTCGGCGCGCTGAAGGGCGCGGTTGATGCGCCGGACGAGGTTCGGGACGCTGTCGGCCGGGTAGAGGCTCTGGTCGGGATAGGTCTCCTGCGAGGTATTCATGTCCCCCGCGACCTGCCAGCCGGAGATGTAGATCGCCTTCAGCCCCGCCTTGACCTCCTGGACGGCCTGACCGCCGCTCACCGCCGACAGTGCGGCGACGTACGGCTCCTCCTGCAGCAGGTGCCACAGCTTGTTGGCGCCGACTTCCGCGAGCGTATAGCTGATGTCCAGCGACCCCTTGAGCCGCCACACGTCCTCGGCGCCATAGGGCCGGGTGATGCCGGCCCACCGCGGGCTCGTGGCCCAGCGGCGCTCCAGGTCGGCGATGAACTGTTGCTTCGGCATGCGTCCCCTCCGAGGGCTAGTCGAGATAGTCATACGCCACAGTTGTCAGGAACTCCGGGAAGTCCGTCCCCGTCATCATCTGGTCGAAGAGTCTCGACGCGAGATCGAACTTCCCCGAGTCGTACCGAGTCGGGCCCAGCTGTTCGCGCATGGCCCCGAGCTCGTGTGTCATCGTCCGGCGGACCAGGTCCGCCGTGATCCGCCGCCCGTCCGCAAGCTTCGCGCCGTGCGTCACCCATTGCCACACCTGCGTGCGGGAGATCTCCGCCGTGGCCGCGTCTTCCATCAGGTTGTAGATCGGGACGCATCCGGTGCCCCGCAACCAGGCTTCGAGGTACTGGATGCCGACGTCGATGTTGGTCCGCAGCCCGCCGAAGGTGATCTCTCCCTCCGGCACGGCGAGCAGGTCCGCGGCGGTGACGTGCACGTCGGCGCGCGTCACCTGCAGTTGGTGGGAGGCCGCCATCCTCGCGTCGAAGACGCCTCTGGCCACCGGCACCAGCCCTGGATGCGCAACCCAGGTGCCGTCGTGTCCGGCATTGACCTCCCGTAGCTTGTCCTGCGTGACTTTGGCGAGGGCGGCCGAGTTGGCCGCCGGATCGTTCTTGATCGGGATCTGCGCCGCCATGCCGCCCATCGCGTGAATGCCCCGGCGGTGGCAGGTCTGAATCAGCAGGTCCACGTAGGCCTTGAGGAACGCCTTGTCCATCGTGACGGCCGCCCGGTCGGGCAGCACGAACCGCGGATCGTTGCGGAATTTCTTGATGAAACTGAAGATGTAGTCCCAGCGCCCGCAGTTGAGGCCCGCCGAGTGGTCGCGCAGCTCCCACAGGATCTCGTGCATCTCGAACGCCGCCAGGATCGTCTCGATCAGCACCGTCGCCCGGATCGTGCCGCGCGGGATGCCGAGCTCGTCCTGGGCCAGCACGAAGACATCGTTCCAGAGGCGCGCCTCGAGATGGCTCTCCATCTTGGGCAGGTAGAAATAGGGCCCGGTGCCGCGGCGGATCTGCTCGGCCGCGTTGTGGAAGAAGAAGAGCCCGAAGTCGAACAGCGAGCCCGACACCGGCCGGCCGTCGATCCGGACGTGCTTCTCATCGAGGTGCCACCCGCGCGGCCGGACCATCAGCGTGGCGATCGAATCCCCGAGCGCATACGACTTGCCCTCCGGGCTCCGGTAGCTGATCGTTCGCCGCACGGCGTCCATGAGGTTGGCCTGGCCTTCGAGCGTGGCCGCCCACGTCGGGGAGTGCGAATCCTCGAAATCGGCCATGTAGACGCGCGCTCCGGAATTGAGCGCGTTGATGATCATCTTGCGGTCCACCGGCCCGGTGATCTCCACCCGACGGTCCATGAGGTCGGCCGGAATCGAGGCCACGGTCCAGTCGCGCTCGCGGGTGTCGCGCGTATCGGGGAGAAAGTCGGGCCGCTCGCCGTCCAGGATGCGACGCTGGCGCGCGGTCCGCGCGGCCAGCAGCTCGCGACGGCGGTCCTCGAAGACTCGCGCGAGTCGCGCCACGAACGCCAGCGCGGCAGGCGTGAGCACGAGGGCCTCGTCGTCGACTTGGGGAGCGAGCAGCTCGACGCCCGGAACGCCGGTCGCCGTGGCGCGCGCTGTATGTGTCTCGAGTGAAGTACCTGTCATGGGTGACGGGGGCGAGGTTGGCAAGTGTCATGCCTCCGGGCTGCGTGGCTCCGGCGAGACGCCCCGGGATCGGACTTGAGTTAGCATACCCGATGCTGTGGCAAGGGTGCCACAGGAGGAAGCTGAAACAGCGATGAATATCTCTCCCGATACGCTCGGGGACTGGACCAGGACCTCTGGCGCTGGATTCCGACCATCGCGACGTCCGCGCCGCGCTCACCGAACAGCGCGGCGGCCGGCGCTCGCGTACGCTGGCTGTGCGCGTGTGAGTTCAAGCCGATCGCCTCGACGGCCGATCCCGGGCGGCCGGCTGTGCACCGGAGCGATCGAGGAGCCTGCTGTCGCTCGGTTACGTCACCCGTGGCGGGGTGGCCATGTCGCAGGCGGGGTGTGATGGATGACCGAGGGGGCAAGTGCCTGAATCCTCGCGAGCTAGCGCAGCCAAGTGGCAGCCAACCAAAGGCATAGGTCTTGCGAAGCTGGCGGGTTCGAGGAGAACTCCTAGAGAGGTTTTTCGAAGGAGGGTGTATGGGTGCGGGCCGCCGAAGCGGCAGCGATCGACGGGCGCTCGAGCGGCGCCTGAGCAGTGATCGGCGACAACAGGTCGTCGAGGTAGCGGTCGAGCGCCGCAGCGGGCTCGATCGCCGCATGGTGCTCGACCGTCGTTCGGGGCTGGATCGGCGCCTCATCGCCGACCGCAGACAAAGCGTGCGCCCGCCCGCGCGCGAGCCGACTCGGGTGTAAAGTCTCACCGATCGGCGCAGGGCCCAGGCCCTCCCCTCACCGGGGAGGGCCTTTGCGTTCCCGGGACCGGTACTAGCTTACCGCTCGATGGCTGTGCTCACGGTCGTTGCCCTGGTGTGCGCGGCGTTCGGCGCGCTGCTCGTCGCCGGCATGGTCATCTATGCCCGCCGGCGCCAGCTGCTCCGCAGCCTCGGCCTCCTGCTGTCCGGGCTCTTCCTCTTCGCGCTGGCTGCCCTCGGGGGCGCGGTGAGCGTGGGGGTAAAGGGATACCGGGCGCTGACCGCTGAGGAGGTGGCCGCCCGCGTCCGAACCGAGCCAACCGGTCCCCAGCGCTTCCGCGCCACGGTCGAGCTCCCCGACGGCCGGGTGGGGCAGTTCGACGTCGCGGGCGACCAGCTCTACGTCGACGCCCACATCCTCAAGTGGAAGCCGCTCGTCAACCTGCTCGGGTTACGCACCGGCTACGAGCTGGATCGCGTGGGCGGGCGCTATGCCGCCGTCGCCGACGAGCGCCAGCGTCCCCACACCGTCTTTCCCCTCGGACCCGACCGGCCCGTGGACGTGTACGGGTTCGTGCGCCGCCACCCGAGGGTGCTCGCACCGCTGGTGGACGCCACCTACGGCTCGGGGACGTTCGTGGGCGCCGATCAGCCGGGATGGTTCGAGGTCCGGGTATCCACGACGGGCCTGCTGATCCGGCCGCTGCCTGACTCGGCGTCCGGCCCTCGATAGTCGCTCCCGCAGGCGAATGATCATCCTCAAACTGCTCCAGTCGCTGGTGAAGGCGCTGCACAGCGACGGGACGCCGGGACAGGTGGCCGCGGGGATGGCGCTGGGCTCCATTCTCGGTCTCACGCCGCTCATCAGCCTGCACAACCTCGTAGTGGTCGCGCTGATTCTCCTGCTCAACGTGTCCGTTCCCGGCGCATCGCTGGGGTGGGCGCTCGCCATCCCGCTGGGATTCGCGCTCGATCCGATGTTCGATGCGCTGGGACGGCACCTGCTCCTCGATACCCCGGCGCTCGTTCCCCTGTGGACGGCGCTCGCGAGCCTGCCGGTCGTGCCCCTGAGCAACTTCAACAACACCGTGCTGCTCGGCAGCCTCGTCACCGCCCTGGTCCTGTTCGCTCCGATCTTTTTCCTGAGTCGTTGGGGTGTGCGCCGCTACCGCGCGACGATCGGGGAACGGATCCAGCGCTCGCCGCTCTACCGGGCGTTCACCGCTTCGCGGCTCTACTCGGTGTACCGCATGTTCCGGCCGCAGACGTGACATGAAGGTCGCGATCTTCCGCTGGAAAGCGATTGTGCCGCTGGCGCTGTTGATCGCACTGCTGGTGGCGGTGTGGCTCCTCCTCGCCGATCGGTTCGGCCGCCTGGTCGTGGAGCGGGGGGGCACGGCGATCCTCGGTGCACGGGTGGATGCGGGATCCTTCCACCTGACGCTCGGCGAGGGCAAGATCACCGTCCGCCGCCTCGTGGCCGCGTCCCCCTTCGACTCCCTTAAGAACCTGCTGGAGGCGGACGAGCTGACGGCCGACATCGATCTCCTGCCGCTGCTCGAGAAGAAAGTCGCGATCGACCGGCTGGCCGCCACCGGACTGCGGTTCGGCACCACCCGCACCACGAGCGGATTCGTGCGGGGTGGGTCCGGTGCGGCGTCGCAGATCATGGCGAACGTGAAATCGTGGGCGGCGCAGCCGGCACTGCAGGTGCCGATCCTGCAGCTCGCGACGGGGCAGCTCAAGGTGGACAGCCTCGACCCGCGCAAACTCCAGACGGTGCAGGCGGCCGAGTCGTTGGCCGGCCGGGTCGATTCGAGCCGGCGCGCCTGGTCCGGCGCCCTGGACAGTCTCGATGCCCGGGGCACGGCCGATTCCGCGCTCGCGTTCGCGAAACGCCTGCAGGGCGCTCGTCCCACCGACCTCGCCCTGCTGCGGGATGGCCGGCGCATGCTGGACCGCGTGAAGCAGACGCGCGACCGCCTCGCCGCGCTGGAACGGGGCGTGAAGGCCGGCGTCGAGACGCTCGACCAGGGCCTCGCGTCGCTCGATACCGCGCGGCGGCGCGACTACGATTTCGCCCGGAGCCTCGTGCGGCTGCCGCCGATCGACGCGACGGCGATCGGGTGGGTGCTCTTCGGCCCGGAGGCGGTACACAAGTTCCAGCGGGCGCTCTACTACACGCAGCTGGGGCGTGCCTATATGCCCCCCGGCCTGCTGCCGCGCGCCCATCCCTCACCCGCCCGTCGTGCCGGGACCACGGTCGAGTTCCCGCGCGCCAATCGACTGCCGGCATTCCTGCTGCGCGACGCCGAGCTGTCCTTCCTCCTGGGGAGTGACTCTGGCGGCCTGCGGCGCTACGCCGGCCGGCTCCAGGGGCTCACCAGCACGCCCGCGCTGTACGGCCGGCCCACCACGCTCGAAGTGCGGGCCCCGACTCTCTCGGCGGACGGGCTGTTCGATCATGTGCGTGCCACGGCACGCGACGCGGTGGGCGCCACGGTGCGCGGTGTCACGCTGCCCGCCATCACGCTCCCCGGCCTGCCGCTGCGGGTGAACCCTGGGCGGGGCGACGTGTCGCTCGGCTTCGCGCTGTACGGCGATTCGCTGCGCGGCCGCTGGACCGTGAGCGCGCCTGCCGCCGTGTGGCAGCGCGACAGCGGGGCCGCCGGTGGCCTCGCGGCCGATCTGCTGTGGCGCGTCGTCTCCGGCATCGAGAATCTCGATCTCACGGCCGAGCTGGGCGGCACGCTGTCGCACCCCGAGCTGCACGTGCGATCCAATCTCGACCGGGAAGTGTCCGACCGCCTGCGCTCGATGATCGGGGCCGAAGTGGACGCCGCGGAGTCGCGGCTGCGGGTCGCGGTGGACCGCTTTGCCGACGAAAGGGTCGCCCCGGTGAAGGCGCAAGTCGCGGAGGTCACGGCCCAGGTGAATGCCCGCGTGCAGCAGGGGCGCCAGGCGCTCGAGGCTGCACAACAGCAGGTCGAACAACAGCTGCGCCGGTTGACAGGGGGGATTCGACTACCGTGAACGTCATGCGCATGCTCGTCACGCTCGCACTGGTCACGACCGACCTCGCGGCCCAGACGCCGCCGCGCCAGCGCCTGTCGGTGCAGATCGATTCGATGGCCGCCGCGGCGCTCGCTGCGTGGCCGGCCGTGGGGGTGTCGATCGCCGTGCTGCGGGGCCGCGATACCGTCGTGCTGAAGGGCTACGGCCGGGCGGACCTGGAGAACGATCTCCCCGCCACCGCGCAGACCGTCTATCGCATTGGGTCGATCACGAAGCAGTTCACGGCGGCCGCCGTGATGCAGCTCGTAGAGCAAGGCAAGATTTCGCTCGACGACACGATCCAGAAGTTCCTGCCGGCCTACCATACCCAGGGGCACCGCGTCACGATCCGGCAGCTGCTCACGCACACGTCGGGGATCAAGAGTTACACGAGCCTCGGACCCGAATGGACCAGCCGCATGCGGCTCGATCTCGTCCCGGATTCCCTCGTCGCGCTGTTCCAGGACAAGCCGTTCGACTTCGAGCCGGGAACTCGGTTTCTCTACGACAACTCCGGGTTCTACCTGCTGGGTCTGATCGTCGAACGGGCAAGCGGGGAGCCGTATGCCGTTTACCTGCAACGGCACGTGTTCGAACCGCTCGGGCTCACCGCGACGCGCTATTGCGACGAGCGCCCGTTGATCCCGCACCGCGCCCGGGGATACGAGCGCGACAGCACACGCTTCGTCAACGCGAGCCCGCTTTCGATGACCCAGCCGTTCGCGGCGGGCGCCCTCTGCTCGACGGTCGGCGATCTCGTCACCTGGTCGCGCAGCCTCGACGCGCACCGGCCGGTCAGCGCTGCCTCCTACGCGGCGATGACGACCCCGGCGACGCTGGCGGACGGGTCGCGCACCGGGTACGGCTTCGGGCTCGCCATCAGCGATCTGGGCGGGCATCTCCGGATCGGGCACGGCGGCGGGATCAACGGCTTCCTGTCCCAGCTCGACGAGTACCCCGCCGACACGCTGACCATCGCGGTCCTGGCGAACAGCGAATCGGCGCGGCCAGCCCGTCTCGCCGAGGACATCGCTCGCCTGGTACTCGGCATCGCGCGCCCCGTGGTGAAAGACCTGCCCCTGGGGACGAGCGAGATCGCGCGATTCGCCGGGACCTACGCTTTGGGCACCGTGCAGGTCCGCGTGTTCGAGTCGAGCGGCAAGCTGGTTATGCAGGCCACCGGACAGCAGCCGTTCGGCCTGCGGTGGCAGGGGGACAGCAGCTTCGTCGCCTCCTTCGACGACAATGTGAAGGTGGTGTTCAGCGCGTCCCTACCGCGGGCCACATCATTTGCGCTTTTCCAGGGCGGGCTCGCCGAGACCGCGAAGCGCGTCGAGTAGCCGGGCGTCTCAAACCCCGGCAGTCCATCCGGCATCTCACACATGTGGCAACGCTCGCGCTCGCGGTGTCGGACGCCGTGCCGGCGCCGATAGCGGACGATTTGGTCCGGCGCGCCCAGGCGGGCGACGAGACCGCGTTCGAGGCGCTGTACCGCGCCCACGTGGGCCGCGTCTTCGCCTTGTGTCTGCGGCTCTCGGGCGACCGGATCCGGGCGGCCGACCTTGCGCAGGACGTGTTCGTCCGCTGCTGGGAGCGGCTGGGGAGTTTCCGCGGTGAGAGCGCGTTCGGCTCGTGGCTGTACCGGCTGGCGGTGAACCTCGTGTGGATGGCGAACCGGGGCGACCGGCGGCGTGAGGCGCGGGTCCTGCCGGTGGACGATCCCCAGCCGTTCGAGCGGCCGGCCGAGTCGTCGCCGGCGGCGCTGAGCGTCGATTTGGAGCGCGCGATCGGGTCGTTACCCGACGGGGCGCGGGAGGTGTTCGTGCTGTTCGACATCGAGGGATATCACCACGAGGAGATCGCCCGGATGACGGGGATCGCCGTGGGGACATCCAAGGCACAGCCGTTCCGGGCCCGGCGGCTGCTGCGGGAGAGGCTGGAGCGGTGAACGAGCGCGAACGGGAGACCGACCTGACGCCCGAGCTGCGGCGCGCGGTGGACGACCTGCCGCGGGCGATCGAGCCGCCGGAGGACCTGTGGCCGGGGGTCAAGGACAGGATCCGGCAGGGGAGGGGGGAAGGGGGAAGAGGGAAGGGGGACTCCACGCGCTGGCGGATTCCGTTGGCAATGGCGGCGGTGCTCGTGCTGGCGCTGGGAATCCGGTGGCTGCAGCGTTCCGGGGCGTGGGTGGTAGAGCGCACGGCGGGTGTGCCGCGCGTGGACGATGCGCCGCTGGCGTCACGCGGGACGCTGCGCGTGGGCGAATGGGTGGAGACCGACGATACCTCCCAGGCGGTGATCGTGGTGGGCACGATCGGCCACGTGGACGTGCGCCCCGGCTCGCGGGTGCGTCTGGTGCGCGCGCGCGACACGGATCACCGGCTGGCGCTGGCTTACGGTGCGATCCACGCCAAGGTGGACGCGCCGCCGCGGATCTTCTTCGTCGAGACGCCCGCGGGCACGGCCGTCGATCTCGGCTGCGAGTACACGCTGGAGACCGACCGGAACGGACGCGGGTTGATCCACGTGACGGGCGGGTACGTGGAGCTCGCCTGGAGCGGGGTGCGCTCGGTCGTGCCGCTGGGCGCCTACGCGGTGACGCGTCCCGGGGAGGGG
>DATDED010000212.1:0-3684 GCA_036523455.1 Gemmatimonadales bacterium | reverse complement strand
TCACGGCCGCGGGGAGCGAGAGGCTCACCGAGACGGGAATTGCGGTGGGGACGCCGGTGTACATGAGTCCCGAGCAGGCGGTGGGCAGCCAGGCGCTCGACGGCCGGTCCGATCTCTACTCCCTCGGCTGCGTGCTGTACGAGATGCTGAGCGGGGAAACGCCGTACACGGGACCGACGCCGCAGGCGATCCTGGCGAAGAAGTTGAGCGAGCCCTTGCCCCGGGTGTCGGTGGTGCGGGAGACGGTGCCGCCGGGGGTCGAGGCGGCCCTGGCGAAAGCGCTCGCGCGGACGCCGGCAGACCGGCTTGCGACGCTTTCACAATTCGCGAGCGCGCTGACGGCACCATCGAACCTTCAGCCATCAGCGGTGGGCAGATCGACCCCCCGGACTCGCCGCGTCGCGGGCCTGGTGGCGGGACTGCTCGTGGTCGCGGCGGGTGCTGGTGTGGTGGCCAAAACGGGTGTCCTCCGGACGAGCCGCGAACCAGGCAGCAGTGCTGAGACCCTACGATCCGTGGCCGTGCTCCCGTTCACCAGTCTTGGCGATGCCACGAAGGCGTACCTCGGCGACGGCTTCACGAACGCGGTGATCGATGCCCTGGTGCGCGTCGAAGGCCTCCGGGTGCCGGCGAGCGGCCGTGTGTTCGCGTACCGGGGGCGCGACGTGCGGGAGGCCGGGCGAGACCTCGATGTCCGCACCGTCGTGACGGGCAGCGTGCAAGTGGCCGGGAACCAGCTGCGGGTGTGGACGCAGCTCGTCAACGTGGAAGACGGGACCAGCGTCTGGTCGCGTCAGTACAGCAGCGATCTGGCGGGCATTTTCCCCACCCAGGACAGCATCGCCGTCGGCATCGTCACGGCGCTCCGGGGCCGCCTTGCAGCGGTCGCTGGCACGACGGTCGCGCGCGGTGTGCGTACCGCGGATCCAGAGGCCTATCAGCTGTACCTACGGGCGCGGCAGGCCATGTCCCAGTTCAAGGTCGAACAGGGTATCGCGCTGTTCGAACAGGCGCTCGCGCGGGACTCCACCTTCGCGGACGCGTGGGTCGGGCTCGCCGATGCGTACGGATGGCCCAGTACACGACTGCCGCCCGCGGAGGTGACGGCCCGGGCGCGCCGCGCTGTGGAGCGCGCGATCGAGCTCGACAGTCTCAACGGGTTCGCCTTCTCGCTCCGCGGGGGCCTGCACATGCAAGACTGGGACTGGAACGGGGCGCGGGCCGACGTGCAACGGGCCGTCCGCCTCAGTCCGGCCTCCGCCGACGCCGCGAGCACCTACGCCTTCTTTCTAGTCGTGGTGGGAAAGCCGGACTCGGGGTTGGCCCAGGCGCGGCGTGCCCTCGCGCTTGACCCGGCCAATCCGGCGTACGTCAGCGCCCTCGCCTCGGCCTTCATCTTCGCAGGGATGACGGACAGCGCGCGGGCCGCTGCCGAGCGCTCACTGGCGCTGGATTCCAGCCAGTACTTCAACCACAACATCCTCGCGCAGCTGTACGCGGCCAGCGGGCGCCGTGCCGAAGCGGAGCGCGAGATCGAACTGATGCTTCGGGGCCCCGGAGACAATCCCTGGATGCCGATGCTGGCCGCCTATGCTTACCGGGAGCTGGGCCTTACCGATAGCGCTCGGGCGATGGTGCGCCGGCTGGAGCAACTCCGCCGCCGGGGCTACGTACCGGCGGCGCTAATGGCAGGGGCACGGTTGTACACAGGGGATCGCGCGGGGGCGCTCGACGCGCTGGAGGAAGCGGCGCGCACCCACGACGGGAGCCTGGTGATCATGCTCGTGAACTGGCTCCCCGGGCTGGATGGTGAGCCGCGCTATGAAGCGGTACGCCGGCAGGTGTTCGGCGACATCCCTGCTCCGCGGGGACCGCCGACCCATCGGCTGCGATCCCGCTAGAGGGAGGCACACATGCGTACTCGGCGCTGGATCTGGGTCCTCTCTCTGCTGCTCGGCGTCCCGGCATCGGTCCGCGCGCAAGCGGTTACCGGCTCCCTCGAGGGCCGCGTCCTTTCCGCGCAGGGTGAGCCGCTCGCGAACGCGGTCATCACCCTGAGCGGACCGTTCCTCCAGGGCACGAGGAGTGCCCCGGCCGACGCCCGCGGTTACTTCCATTTCCCGGACGTGCCGCCCGGCGAGTACGAGCTGCGCCTGGCGCACATCGGCTACCAGCCGGTGGTGATCCAGCGCGTGGTCGTGGCACTGGGCCGCACCACCCGCCTCGAGACAGTGACGATGACCCCGCACCCAGTGGCGCTCGAGCCAATCATGGTGACGGCGCAAGGGGTCTCGCTCGACCCGACTCACACGACGGTCGGCGGCACACTGGACCCGTCGGACTACACCGGACTTCCGGGGGACCGCGATTACAAGTCGCTCATCACGGTGCTGCCGCACGCCAACGCAAGCACCCGCGGCGATCCGGTCAACGTGGGCGGCAGCACGGGCCTCGACAACCAGTACTACATCGACGGCGTCAACGTGACCGACACACGGGACGCGTCCCGGGCCACGAGCCTGCCGTACAACTTCGTCCGTGCGGTGGAGGTCAAGATCGGCGGGTATGAGGCGATGTACGGGCGGGCGCTGGGCGCGGTGGTGAACGCGATCACCTACACCGGGACCAACGACTTCGACGCGAACGTCTTCGGGTTCGTGCAGCCGAGCGCGCTGGCGCTCGATCCGCGGGTGGCGCCAACCATCACCGAGTCCGGGGCGATCAGCTACGACGTGGGGGCACGAGTGAGCGGGCCCGTCGTGCGGGACCGGCTCTGGTACTCGGCGGCGCTGAATCCACGCGTGGACCAGGTGGACAAGGAGATCACTGGTCTGGGGTTCTTCCCGGACAGGACCAGAGCGCTGCGGTTCGCCGGAAAACTCACGTGGCGCACCAGCGCAACGACTGGACTCGAGCTGTCGGTTTTCGGCGACCCCGCCACCCGGGATGGCGTCGATCCCCTGCCGGCCGGCACGACGTCCGTGGAGAATCCGGACGCTCTCTTGAATCGGCAGACTTCCGGCGGTGTAATCGGGTCGCTGCGCGCCACTGTGACGCCGAGCCCGTCCGCGCTGCTGGAGGCGTCGGTGGGGCGGCAGTGGGATCGGTACTCCGTGGACGGCGCGACCGACGTTGGTCGCTCCACCGAGATGTCCATCGACTATGTAACACAGTCGGTCGGCGGAGGTTATCCCTGGCATCAGTATGACGACCGGGGTCGCCTCAGCCTGATGGCGCGCGGGACGTTCACCCTCGGCGCGCACTCGGTCGTCGCCGGTGCCGAGTACGAGGATGCCCTGGTGGCTAGCGACTTTGCCGCCACAGGTATCGGCATCATCATTCGCGCGGATACTGCGCTCTACCTGGCAAACTACCAGGGATTCAATGGCCGATTCCACAACCGGTCGCCGGCGGCCTACCTGCAGGACAGCTGGCAGCTCTCGGACCGATTCACACTCAACGCCGGCCTGCGGTGGTCGGGGCAGTTCTTCACGGGTGCGAGCGGCCGGGTCGTCCAGCGCATCCCCGATGAGTGGCAGCCGCGGGCGGGCTTCGGCTGGCAGGTTGGGCAGCTCGGCACGCAACGTGTCTTCGGGTCCTATGGCCGGGTCTATGAGACGCTGCCCGACAACATCGCCGTGCTGTTCTTCGTGGACTACGCTTACATTCTCCACTACTACTCCT
>DATDED010000211.1:0-1863 GCA_036523455.1 Gemmatimonadales bacterium | reverse complement strand
GTCCAGATGCCGGCGCACGAGTTCCACGTCGCCCAGCGCCGCGGCGAGGAGCAGATCGGTCTTGCAGCCGCGACGCACGAGGTAGCGCGCGACGTCCTGCCGGCTGCGCACCATGTACTGGGCCGGCGTCGATTCGTGGTCCACGTCGCGGGCATCGACGTCCGCGCCCTTGTCCAGCAGGAGGGCCGCGAGCTCGATCGTCGGGGCGAAGTGAAGCGGGGTCTGCCCGTCACCCCCGCGCGCGTGCACCAGGCCGGGATCGGCGGCGATCAGCTCGGCGAGCCGGTCCATCATGCCCAGCCGGGCCGCCGCGTGGACGTCCACGCGCGCGCCCCGCTCGATCAGGTACGGGGCGAGCCCGTGGTCGTCGTCCAGGACCCCCAAGCTCCCGGCCCACCAGTGGCTGCGCTGGTTGATGTCCGCCCCGGCTTCGAGCAGCAGGTCGATCATCTCCCGGTTGCCCGAGGGAAGGGCGGCGAGCAGCGGGGTCGCCCCAAAGGCGAATCCGGGGAGCGGGTCGTCGAGCCGGGCCTTGAGTTCGGGATGGTCCTGCAGAGCGCGGCGAGCGGCGTTCGTGTCGTTCGCCTTGATCGCCGCCACGAGAACGGCGACGGGGTCCCCCGCGGGCCCGATCGATTCCACGTGCGCCTTGAGTTTCGGCCAGCTCGTGAATCCGTACTCGAGCGCGAGGGCGTGCTGCGCGTCGGCGAGACTCGGATCGTCGGGCGCGGGCCGGGACAGCACCGCCCGGTAGCGCTCGATCGCCTGCGGGTTGCGCGTTTCGAGGCCGCGCAGCAGCTGCTTCGCCTGCTTCTTCAGGTGGTCGAGATTGGGACGGTCGGGTAGCCGGCGAGTCATGACTCCTCCCTTCGTGTGCGCCCAGGGTCCGCCGGCTTGGGCTGAAGAGAGGCCGATTGTGTGCTGCGAGACTGCGCAGGTGGGATGATCCCTTCCCGCGGACGGGGTGCACCCTGCATTGCGGCGTCTAGTCTATTGCGCCGCCGCCGGCTCGACAAGGTTCATTTCTGCCACACCGCATACCCGTCCGCCCGCAGCTCCCCGGCCAGCACCCGCTCCATCCGCTGAGCCGCCGCGTAGGTGAGAGGATTGAGCCCGGCGTAGAGGTCGGGCCGCAGCCGGATGCCGTACCGTCGCACGTAGGGGTTGTCCTTCACGCCGTAGCGATGTCGCTCGAACCTGGTCTCGGGATCGAGTCCCGTCATTCCTACATAGAGGCATGGCTTGGCGGGGTCGTGATGCGGGTTGGCGCGGCGGAACCTGGCGTGTCGCAGAACGTCCCGTGACAGCTCGATGACGTAGACATGATGACGCGCCGGCGGTTTGGGTCGTGATCGCATGGATCCGGGAAGATACCCGGACCGCCGCGCGACCCTTGGGGACTACTCCGCCGCTTTCGCCCTCGCGGCCAGATGGTATTCCACGGTCACGGGGCGGGTCAGCCGGATGCTCATCCGCTCGCCGGCCGGCAGCAGCAGTTGGCTGCTCGCGACTCGCTCGACGAGCGTACCGAAGCGGTATTCCTCGGTGGCGATCGCGTGCTCGTCGCCGTCGATCTCCATTTCGTTGAAGCGCACACTGATCGCCGGGGCCTCGAGGACCGTGCCATGGATCAGGATCCCGGCGGGGATGTCGTCGGCGCCGCGCACGTGCAGCGGCTCGACCGTGCGGAGCTCGATCTCATCGCCGGGCAGACTGCGGGCGGTGGACAGCGGATCGGCCAGCACCGCGACGAGCGTCGCGCCGGCCGGGATCGTGGCCGTCCGTTCATCGGGGTCGTTATCCGAAGACAGCGTGGCGACGATGCCGGTCACCAGCAGCGCGGGAAGCGTGATTCCCAGGGCT
>DATDED010000210.1:0-4001 GCA_036523455.1 Gemmatimonadales bacterium | reverse complement strand
AGACGGACCTCCGCAACCTGATGACGCAGGAAGAGGCCCGCAAGATCGACAGCGGGAGCTACGTGACGAGTTTCCCGCCGACGATCTGGGGTCCGTCGGTCGGGGTCACCGGACCGACGATCACCCTCACCGCGGACGGCTGGGCGGCGTCCGTGGGCCATGTGTCGTCGCCGCGTACCTGCGCGATCTTCGTGGGATCGACACCGCTGGCGCCCGCTACTCAGGAGGGCGTGCCGACCTGCACGCCCTGACGTCGCGCGTTGAGCCAGGGCGGCCTCCATTTAACCCCCGTCTCATCCTCCTTTCACCCTGCAGGCGTTAGCTGGTCCTGCATGGCCGGTCACAACCCTCAAGCTCTCGCCGTCGCCGCCGAGCCGAGTGCGGCGACCAGACGTGCATATCGCCGCCGCGGCCTGATCAACCTGTCGAGGATGGGTCACTGCGCACCCTCCGTACTGCAGACGCTGCTCGACGTCACGAAAACCCATAATGAATGGGCGGTTCGAGCCACCGCCGGCCTCCCCGGCGGCATCGGCAATACCGGGAACGAATGTGGTGGAGTCACGGCGCCGCTGGTCATGCTTGGCACACGCTACGGCCTCGGGACGGCGTCCGACGGACTCCCGCGCGTCCTGGAGAAGGGCCACGATCTGTGCCAGCGGTTCCTGGGGTGCAACGGGACGCTGCTGTGCCGCGAGATCCGGGGTCACGCCCGGGTCCCGCTGCGGTGCGTCCAGGTCGTGCGCCGGTCGCCGGAGCTGTATGGCGAAACGATTGCCGGTGATCGCCCCGCGGCCGTCAGGGGAGAACGGAGGGAGGCGTACCGCCAGCTCTACGCCCATTTCCGTGCCAACGACTTTCACTGCGCCCACGCCGTGCTGCGGGAGCTGCGGGACACGATCCCCGTCGGTCAGGAGCTCCTGGACGGGACCTCGGCCTTCATGGGCGGGACGTTGTTCCAAGGCATGACCTGCAGCGCGCTCACCGCCGGGATCATGGCCCTTGGTCTCAAACTCGGCAGGATCGAGCACAGCCGTCTGCGGGTGATCCGGATGATCGCCACGATGGCGGCCGGCGGCGACGCCTTCGCCGACGACATGAACGAGTTCAACAGGATCATGAACGCCGGCAAGCGGATCGCGAAGTGGTTCACGGGCGAGTTCGGCAGCGCCCAATGTCGGAGCATCACGAGCTCGGACTTCTCGTCCGCCGCGGGCGTGCAGCGCTACATCGACACCAACTGCATGGCGCGGTGCAGGCACATGGTCCAGGCCGTCGCCGGACAGGTCCGATCCTTCATCACGAAGCAGCAGCCCCCACAATGGCCTTCGGAATCATGACGTGCCCGCCGACGTTGCCGTCCACCAGCTCGGTGATGCGCACGTCGCAGGCCACGCTGACCAGGCGATACGCCTCCATCTTCGACCATCCGCGGTAGGCCGCGACGAAGTCGATCGCCTGCTGCACGGCGATCTGCCCCGCCTCGCCCGGGTCGCGCCGACCGTTGACGTTGCGGTCGACGAACACGGTTCCGGCGATGTTGACTTGCGCGAGGAGCAGGCAGAGCGGTGCGAGCATGCCGCCAAAATGCCGCCGGGGGCGCCCCGACGCCATGGCGATGGGACGCCCCCGGGCCGCTGAATCGCGTCTACGACGTGGCGCTCACCATCTCGGCGAGCGGCTCGGCGGCGCTGCGACGCGCGATCGCCCGGTACAGCGCATCGCGCAGCGCCTTCTCGCGCGGATCGTTCTCCAGGTAGAAATCCAGCTTGTTCATGATGTACGCGTACCCCAGGTGCGCGTCGGGATCGGCAAACGCGAACGAGCCCCCTGCCCCGGGCGAACCGAAGGCGCGTTGGCTCGAGCCGAAGAAGACCGTGGGTCCGGGCCGGAGGAAGCCGAGCGAGAAGTAGGACGGCACGCCGAGCACTTCGTCCCGGGCGCCGGCGACCGCGGGCGGCGCGGTGATGCGCGCGAGCGTCTCCGGCGTCAGCCCGAGCTCGGCGCCGCCTTCGGCGAACGCGGAGTAGGCGCGCGCGATCGCGCGCGCGGTCCCGACGCCGTTGCCCGCGGGCACCTCGACCTCGAGGTAGCTGCGGTCGTTCGGGTCCGTGATGAGCCCATTGAACGAGCGGCGCAGCAACGAGCCCGGACTAATCATCTTCATGGTCACCGCGACGGGCGTGTAGCGCAGCGCGAGCAGACCACGCCACCGGGACAGCGGCTTGACCCTGGCGAGGCGCGCGGACGGGATCTCCCGCGGGAGCCCGATGTAGAAATCGAGTCCCAGAGGCACGGCGATCTCCTCGTGGAAGAAGCGCCCCAGCGAGCGGCGTGCCGGGTCCGCATGCCGGATCAGCTCCTGCATGTACAGCCCGAGGGTCATCGTGTGGTAGCCGTGACGCGTGCCCGGCGGCCAGGCCGGCTGCTGGCGCGCGAGCAGGCGCGCCATGTAGTCGAGATCGCGCAGCTTGGCGATCGTCAGCTGCTCGTCGAGCAGGACGAGCCCCGCCTCGTGGCCGAGGAGCTGGCGCACGGTGACGGCGGCCTTGCCGTTCTGCGCGAACTCGGGCCAGTAGCGCACCACCGGCGCCTCGTAGTCCAGCCAGCCGCGCGCGTTCGCCAGGGCCAGCGTCATGGCCGAGAGGCCCTTCGTGGTGGACATGACCACGACCATCGTGTCTTCGTTCCAGGGATCGTCGCCTTCGGGCGTGCGGCGACCACCCCAGAGGTCCACGACCTTCTCGCCGCGCCAGTAGGCCGCGACGGCGGCGCCGATCTCGCCGCGTTCGGCGAAGTTGCGCGCGAACTCGGCGCGGACTGCTTCGAAACCGGGGGCCACCTGCCCGTCGATCCGGGGTGTCGTCTTCATGAGCGTGACCTCTGCGCCGCAATCTGCGGACGCCGTAAGAGCTTGACCGCCAGCACCACGAGCCAGAGCATCCACACGGCGATGATGAGGCGCTCCCACACGCCGACCCACGGCGTGGGCAGGTTCGCCTGGATCCGCGGGGCATCCACCGATGTCATGGCGCCGAACGCGATCATCAGCACCATGGTCGCGACGGAGTAGGTGCGAAACCGCGTTTCGAAGGCCGCCGCGGCGAAGCCCATGGCGAGCAGCGTGAGGAGGTTGGACGCTGCCGTCCAGACGATGTGGAGCGTATCGCTCAACGTTCCCCCGCCCGCCGCCAGGACCTCACGCAGATGCATCGGCGGCCAGAAGAGTCCGAGCACGCCGCAGGCGACCAGCAGGCCCCCCACGACGCGCAGCCGGCGATTCCCGCGCGACGACAGCCAGATGCCCCATCCGAAGGCGACAACCAGCAGGGTATAGATGACCCCGAGCGGATACCAGACCGACCTGGTCGGGGCCCCGATCGCGGAAAGCTCGCTGACGGTCCGGGAGGCGGAGCTGTAGCCCTCCCAGCCCAACGGCACAAAGACCAGCATGGCGACATAGAGCAGCGGTGCTACGATGCCGCAGACGAGCAGAAGCTTGAGGAATGCCACTCGACCTTCGGATACCGGCGCTGCCTTCGCGGTCCTGCCCGGTACCATCGCGATTCCATGCTCGGCCATGGTTCCTCCTCGCAATACCGGAGGAACGCTGGCCGAATCGGGGTGACGGGAATGTGAGGCGACGGTGAAGAGATTCTTGCAGCGCTCCAGGGGTGCGCCGATTCCGGGCGCTGTCGTTCGGCCGCGCCTATCTGAGCTGCAGGAACAGCTCGCCGTCGAGCGCCGTGACCGACCAGCCGCTGTCGCCACGCGCGGCGTTGAGCACGGTCAGATACAGGAGCGCGGCGCTGTGGGGCCCGCTTGCCTCGGCGCGCAGCAGGCTGATCGGCACTTCGTCGGGACGCCCAGGCGCTCCCCCCGCTCTCCGGTAGGCGGCGGCGCGCTCGAGCACGGGCTGCAGCGGGATCTCGAGCCCCGGCAGTCCGGCGCGCTCGATCCGCAACGTATTGCGGGACATGATGAACCAGGTCGTTGTCGCG
>DATDED010000209.1:0-3487 GCA_036523455.1 Gemmatimonadales bacterium | reverse complement strand
CAGCTGCTCGTCCGCGGCCTGCTCCAGCGCCGCCCGGTCCATGTCGGCCTTGAGCAGATCATCCGGCAGATCGACGCCGGGCCGTGCCCCGCCTGCCGCCTGGAGATCGCGCCACGCCCGCTCCGTGCTGCTCATCGGCCCGCCCGGCGCCGCGGGCCCGCCTCGCTCGGCCGACTTGAGCTGCCCCTGCATCTCCGCCAGATCGCGTTCGGCGAGACTCAGCTCCTCGCGCTGGGCCGCCAGCTTGCGTTCCAGCACGGCCACGCGCTCACGGTGGCGGGCCGCGAAGCGCTCGGCGACCTCCACGGTCTCCTGATCCTGGATCTCGCCGGCCAGGCGGCCGCGCCGCTCCGCATCGGACAGCCGCTGCGCCTCGACCTTCAGCTCGATCTCGGTGCGCGCCAGCGCCGCCCGCATCTCCTGCACCGCCACCTTGGCGTCCACCACCGCCTCGCGCATCTGGCGGGCCAGCTCGCGCAGATTCCCCGGCGGCGTCGCCGCCTCCAGCGCGGCCCGCACGGCATCCCGCAAGCGCTCGAACACCGCGGGTCAGCTCTTCCGGACGGTCTTGGCGAAGAAAGCCGAAAACACCGGCTCCGCGACCCGGGATCCGCACTTGGGGCAGACGGGCCGCTTGCGGCCGTGCTGGCTGATCGGCATCGACTCGCTGAACCGCTTGCGGCACTTGGTGCAGCGATATTCGTAGATCGGCATCGTGGCGACTACGTTATTCCCCGGCCGGGAGGGGGTCAAGTTGACGACGCGGCGCACAGCCGCAGATTGTGAAGTCATGCGCCCGCGGCGAGCCGCTGTCTTCGCCATGCTGATGATGCTCGGCTGCAACGAAGGGCTCACGCCGCGCCCGACGCCGGCCGCCTGCCCAACCGGCTTCGTCGGGGTCTGCGGCACCGTGACGTTTCGCGGCGCCGTGCCCGATTCGACCGACGCCGTCTATATCGTCGCCTATGCGAAGTTCCCCACGACCCAGGACGACCTCTTTCTGTTCCTGCCCGTGCCGCCGTCTGCCCTGCCCCTCGACAGCGTCGGCACAACGGGTGGGCAGCACTATCAACTCCCGCTCCCCAACGGTTCCTACGCCTGGGTGCTGGCCGCGTGGAAGAAGGTCGGGCTCATCTCCCCGGCGAACGCGGACAGCCTGCTGCGCGAAGCGGGCTACTACCGCGATCCCGCCGATACGACCAAGCCGGGAACGGTCGTGGTCAGCGGTGCGGGAGCCGATGCGATCGACTTCGTGGTGGATTTCACGAACATGCATCCGGTGTCCTTCTACTTTCCATGAACGGGTTCCGGACGGCGACCCTCCTACTGTTCACCGTCGCGCCGCTGGTCGCCCAGCGCCCGACGACGGGAACCGTGTACGGCACCGCGCGCGACTCCGGCGGCGCCCCGGTGGCCGGCGCGCAGATCCGCCTGCTCCCCGCCGGCGCGGCGACGCTCACCGACTCTGCCGGCCGGTATCGCCTGGAGGGCGTGCCGGCGGGCGGCATCACGATTCAGGCGGCCCGGATCGGGTTCTATCCCCATCAGCTCGTCGTGCAAGTCGCCGCGGGCGACTCGGTACGGGCCGACTTCCAGCTGCGGGCGAATCCACTGACCATCCCCTCGGTCATCGTCACCGCGGCCAAGCGCTCCCAGCTCGTCGACCAGGCGGTCACCAGCGTCGCGCTCGTGAGCGAGCAGCAGATCGCCCGGCGCGCCGTCGGCACGATCGATGAAGCGGTGGACAAAGCGCCCGGCGTGCAGATGATCGCCGGTCAGGTCAACCTGCGGGGCTCCTCCGGCTTCGTCGAAGGTCTGGGCAGCCGGGTGCTGCTGCTGGTGGACGGCGTCCCCGCCAACCAGGGGGACCGCGGCGGGATCAACTGGGACGTGGTTCCGGTGGATCAGATCGCGCGGGTCGAGGTGGTGAAGGGCGCGGGCTCCGCGCTGTACGGCTCCGCGGCGTTCGGCGGCGTCGTGAATCTCATCACGCGCGAGCTGCCGTTGGGGGTCCACGCCCGGCTGCGCGCCACCGGGGGCGTGTTCGCCGATCCGCCCCACGCGGTGTGGGGGTTCCGCGATTACCAGGGTATCCAGGACGGGCTCGACCTGGCGGGCTCCTATGGACGCGGCGTCGTGCGCGCGGGCCTGTCGGCGGGGGCCCGCCACTCCGACGGCTACCGGCAACAGGATCGCGCCGATCACTGGCAGGTCACGGGGAAAGGCGAATGGCGCCCGGCACCCGCCACACTCGTGAACCTCTCCGGCGCCTGGGCCAGCGATCAGTACCAGGTCCCTGAGCCGTGGTGCGTGAGCGGCGGCTGCGCCGATCAGGGTCAGGCATTCCAGCCGTTCCTGATCGACACCGCGAACATCGAAAACCGGACGCGCTCCGACAAGGGATATTTCTCGGCCGTGGTCAGCCGCACCGCCTCGGAGCGCAGCTCCTGGCTGGTGCGCGCGAGCTGGCTGCGTACCGACTTCACCGACCGCTATCCCCAGCGGCAACCACCCTCCGACTTCTCGATCGCGAACCGGCTCGGTGCGGAGGGTCGCGTCGTGAGCCACCCGGATTCCCTCCATACCGTCACCGTCGGTGTCGAGCTCACCCACTCCAGCGACGAGAGCAACGTCTTCTCGGGCGACTCGATCCTCGGCACCACGCGGACACACACCGAGGGTGCGTACGCGGCGTACGCCGAGGCGGAGCAGGTCGTCGGCCGTCTACGGCTCACCATCGGGGCGCGCACCGACTTCCTGACCGTGGACGGCGGAGGAATCAGGGCGTTCCTGAGTCCGCGCGCCGGGGCCGTCTGGCCCACCGCCACAGGGAGCTGGCGTGCGTCGGTGGGCCGCGCGTATCGGGCGCCGAGCCTGGCCGAGCGCTTCGTGACGACCTATGCGCTCGGATTCCGGGTGATCCCGAACCCGGGCCTGCGCTCCGAAGACGGCTGGTCGGCCGAGGTGGGCCGAACGTGGACGGCGGCGGCGTGGCTGCGCGGGGACGCCGCCCTGTTCTTCACCAGGGCGCGCAATCTCATCGAGCCCGTGTTCATCAGTCAGCAGGCGGTGATTCAGTTCCAGAATGTCCAGCGGGCGCAGCTGCTGGGTCTCGATCTGTCGGTGGTCGCGTCGCCGTTCACGCCACGCCTCACCACGGCGCTCGCCTACCAGCTGCTGGACGCCCGCGATCTGACGAGCGACAGCGTGCTCCTGTACCGGCCCCGACACCTGTTGACGCTCAGTGCGGACTACGCCTGGCGCTCGCTCGGCGGCGGCGGCGATCTGCGCATCTCCAGCCCCTTCGAGCGCGATCCGTTGTTCGGCGACCGCCAGGTACCCTGCCGGGTACTCGACCTGCGCGCCGGGTGGACCGCGGGTCCATGGGCCGTCCACGCCAAGGTGGCCAACGTCCTGAACTACATCTACAACCTGGGACCGCGCATCCTCGAGCCGGTGCGCACCGCCACGGTCACCTTCACGTTCT
>DATDED010000208.1:0-3143 GCA_036523455.1 Gemmatimonadales bacterium | reverse complement strand
CGCAGGAGCAGGATCTGCAGCCACACCCAGTTCTCGGCGACGTCCGGTGCCAGCGCAACCGACCGGCGAGCGTAGGACAGAGCTACCGGGTTCGGAGCGTCCTGGTTTCCGAACGGAATCAGCTGCGCCAGGTAGGACGCCGCACACCCGCTCGGATCGCCGCGCCGCTCGAGCGCCTCGAGGCGGGCGAGTGGCACGGCTCCCGCGGGCACGAAGCCATGGATGGAATTGGGAAGTGCCGCCGTCGCAAGGGCGAGGCAATCGGTCACGGTCCCGCCGCGCGGATCGGGGACCGCGTAGGCCGCGCGAACGGCCAGGAATTCGCCCCGGCTTTCTCCCCATCGGAGACGGATGTATTCGTGCTGGGCGGGGAAGAAGGCCGGGTCGGCGGCTCGGGCGCGGGCCAGGAGCGCGATGGCGTCGTCCCAGCGCAACTTCGCCTCGGCGTCGCGCGCAGAGAGCCAGAAGCGGCGGGCCACGACCGAATCCCGCGCCGGGACCTGTCCCAGCGCCACGAGCAGCAGCGCTGTTCCTAGCGTGTCAGGAGCCTCGAGAGGCTGTCGCTGAGCGCCGCGGCGCTCGCGGCGACTGCCGAGTCACCGGTGGCCGCCGACCGCAGCTCACGCAAGGCCGCGTCGCCTTTTCCTTTTTGCAGGAGCGCTTTCGCCAGATAGTAGTGTGCTTCCTGCAGGTACGGTGTGTCGCCCAGGGCGACGACCCTGCGGAACGCGTCCTCGGCCGCCGCCTGCTGGCCGGTCAGGAGCCGGCTCGCGCCGAGAAAGAACAGGGCCGGTGTCGAGTCGGCCCCGTTCGCGAGGGCGCGATCGAGTCCTGCTGCGCTGGTGGTGTAGTCCCCCTCTGCGTACGCCTGCATCGCCGCATCGAAGAGCGAATCGGCGGGTGTCGCGGTCCCGCGGACCGGTACGCCCAGGTAGATCGGAGGCTGGCGGACGGCACCCAGGGGACGTACGCGGTCAGTCCCATTGCCGCGCAGGACCACGAGGGTTGCGAGCCCGGCCGCCGCGGCCAGCCCCACGCCCAGCAACCAGCCTCGGCGACTGCGCCGGGACGTCGTGGCGGCAGGTTCGGCGCGCACGATGAGGGCAAGGCGCACTTCCTCGCGGCAGGCGTCGCAGGTCAGCAGATGCGCTTCGAACGCCTCCCGCTCCGCACCTTGCCCAAGCCGGCCCGCCACGTAGCGCTCGACGAGCCCATGCTCCGCCACTGTCTCGCAGGTCAACGTGATGTCTGTCACGGGTCCACACCGCTCTCGAACTCTGTCGCCGAAGAGCTCTCATCGTGACCCGGTTCACCCCGGAACGCGCGGCGCAACCGCTCGAGTGCGCGTGACTTGCGCTTGCGGACGCGTTCCGCCGGCTCGCCCAGATGTCCGGCGATTTCCCCGGGCGTGAGCCCTTCGAAGTAGCAGAGGCGCAGGAGCTCACGGTCGGCCGCCGGGAGCCTGGCGAGCTCGGTCCGTACCCGCGCCCGTTCGTCGGCGGACACCAGCGCGCCGAGGGCGTCCGGGTCACTCGATAGGTGACGGGCGGCGGGAACGCTGTCGATCGAGACGACGCGGCCACGTGCGCGCAGGGTGTCGGCGATCACGTGGCGGGCGATGCCGGCGACAAAGGCCGGGAGCTTGGCGGGATCGGCGAGCTGGCCATTGGACAACGCGGTGACCGCGCGGGCGAGGGTCTCCTGGACGGCCTCGTCAGCGGCGTCAGCGCTTCCGAGCGAGTGCAGGGCGATAAGGCGAACGCCTGGCCGGAGTTGCTCCAGGCGGTGCAGAGCGAGGTTCTCCTGATCCTGGCCCACCGCCGGCTGCTCGGATGTCACGCTGACCGTCCTTCGCCGACTAGAAGAGAGTCGTTCACTGCGCGGGTGGAAGATCCGTGCCGTCCATCACGAGCGCAATGGAGGCGATGTGGGCCGTCAATCCTGCTTGAAGGCGATCGCGCTGAGCTTCGCGGGGATGCTGCTCGTCGGTTGTGGCTCGGACGCGACGGCGCCCTCCGAGGTGGGCACGATCTCGCTGCTCGTGGTGTCCGGCGGCGGCCAGTCCGGCGTGGTTGGCACCGAGCTGCCCCAGCCGCTCGTCATCAAGGCGACGAACAGCAAGGGAAGGGCGATCGCCGATCTGACGGTCAACTTCCGCGTCACGAGCGGGGGCGGCAGCATGTTCGCGGGGGTGGCGAGCACGGACAACAAGGGTATGGCCGCAGATTACTGGACTCTGGGAACATCCGTTGCTCAACAGCAGTCGGTCGAGGTCCGGGCAGTGCTGTCGTCAGGACAGAAGCAGGTATTCGCGACGTTTACGGCCGTAGCACTTCCCGGAATGGCAGCACACGTGACCATCCAGGCTGGCAATGGGCAAAGCACGAGCCCTGGCACGGCTGTTTCGGTCGCGCCAGCCGTGCAGGTGACCGATCAGTACGGCAACAGTGTCCCTAACAACGCAGTCACATTCATCCCCGGCGCGGGCAGTGGAAGCGTGACGGGTGGCGCGCCAACTACGGATGCGCTGGGGATTGCCTCGGTGGGCAGTTGGATCCTCGGATCACCCGGCATAAACACACTCATCGCCACCGCGGCCGGCAGCGGGATTTCAGGCAACCCCGTGACTTTCACGGCCACTGGCGTAGGCCAGGATCTCTGGGTCCATAAGGCAGACATGCCTTCGGGCGGCCGTGGAGACCTCGCCGCGAGCGTCATGAACAGCCTCGTCTACGCAGTAGGAGGCTTCGCCGCCTCCGGCTATTTGGGAACGGTCGAGGCCTACGATCCCACGATAGACGCCTGGACCATCAAATCGCCGATGCTGACGCCGCGCGCCTACCTGGCCACGGGAGTCGTTAATGACAGACTGTACGCCCTCGGTGGACAGGGGGGGCCCTTCAATGGAGTTATGGATACCGTCGAGGTTTACGATCCACTCACGGATAGTTGGACAAGAGTGTTGCACATGCCGACGGAACGCGCCGAGCTGGCCGTGGGAGTCGTCAACGGCGTGCTCTACGCCGTGGGCGGGCGCAGGACCGACCCCCACACGCATTCGCTGACCGCTCTCGGCACGGTCGAGGCCTACGACCCAGTGACGGGTCTATGGACTACGAAAGCTCCGATGCCGACGCCTCGTG
>DATDED010000207.1:0-5387 GCA_036523455.1 Gemmatimonadales bacterium | reverse complement strand
GTTCCCACCGATCGTCAGGGCCGAGATCGTGACCGTTGCGGTGGCTCCGGCCGCCACGGGAGCGCTGGCGGCGGTGGCGTTGCTGTCGAATGCGGTACCGACCGGCTCCGCCTCGATCTGGAGAGAGAGCTGATTCCCGGCATCCACGTCGTTGAGCTGCGCCTTGAAGACGACGGTCGTCCCGTTGGCTGTATCGCCTACCGGGATCACCGTCGTACCGTTGCTCTGATACTGGTTCGCGTTGGCGAACGTCGGGTCGTGTCCCGACTGGACGTTGAAGGCGGGATCGGAGGGGAACACCTGCCAATCACCAGGCCGGCCCGTTTGGTCCACGGCGCGCAGCCGCCAGTGGTAGCCCGTATTGTCGTTCAAAGCCGACTGGACGACGTACGCTCGCGATCCGTTGCGAACCTTCGCGCCCAGGGCAGTCGGCACACTGAAGCCGGTCCCGGTAGGCACGACCTCGGCCTGGAGCTGCAATGAATCTCCCAGGTCGGGATCGGAGAGCACCGCCGTAAGCACCACGCTCTGCTGGGAGACGACGCCGCCCGGGACGACCGGAGTGGTGGAATCCGTCGCGAGGCGCTGATCGAGCGAGTCGGGGAGGTCGGGTTTTCGTGGATGCAGCACCCGCACCGTAAACGCGCCGGTGTCGGCCGAGTCTGCGCTGGTCACCTCGACGTAGTAAATCCCGTTGCGGGGCAACTTCTGGTAATACAGACACGGATCGCTGCCGACGCCGAGGCAGTTGTCGCTCTGCTTGAAGGGTGCCGCGGCTGCATTGAGCGACGTGTCAAACGCCACGAAGGCGTCATAGGCTGCGGTGACGTCGATTGTTAGTGAATCGTTGACAGTGCCGTTGTTGATCTGGAACAACCGAGTGAACCAGCCGCGGGGCTTGTGGAGCGCCGCGCAGTCCGCTGTCGTCAGGCTCGTGGTCACCGAGTCGTCGAGACCGATCGGTGTCGTTAGGCAGGGGTGGATGAAGTACTCAAGTGGTACCGACAGGGACCCGGTTCCCGACACCGCTTCGACGATCACCGTATCTGCGTAACGGCCGATATCGAGGCCGCTCGGATCGAAGCTGACCTTCAGCGTCGGCGTCTGGCCTGCAGTCCCCGTATCGGGGTCGAGTGTGAGCCACGGACTGCTGTTCTTGACCGATGCACGCCACTTCAACTCACCACCACCAATGTTGCTGACGCCGACCGTATCGCTCCTGATCGCGGTGCTGCCGAACGCGGACGAGTCCTTGAGGATGTTGTCCGAATACTGCACCGCCAACACGGCCGGCTTCGAGTTGCCGATGAGATCACCGATCCGACACGTCGCGGCCGAGACAGCGAGAACCACGACCAAAAGCCCCCGTGCCATGCGGCTCGGAACGGGGACTCGAAAACGCGGGCGACTCATGGGTGGTGAATCCACGACCTCGTCAATCTACTTGCAACTGACCCTCAACAGCAGGGCGTACGCCACGTCCGGACTGTGACCGCTGACCCTCGCCTTGACCTCCCCGCCCGCCGCTCGCTAGCATTGCCGCCAGCGGGGCGGCGTAGCTCAGCTGATCAGAGCAGCGGAATCATAATCCGCGGGTCGTCGGTTCGAGTCCGACCGCCGCTATAGTAAAACTCCTAGGCCGGGGCCCTCACCCCGGCCTTGATTTTCCGAGCCGGGGCTGTGGAGCCCGCGCCACGGACGTACCTTAGTCGTCCTTTCCTTAGAGACGGACACGACAGGACCTGTGGATACCAGGGACCGGGTGATGCGCGATCCCGCTCGCCTCCAGGCGCTGCGCCGCCTGGGGCTGCTCGACGCGCCCCCCGACCCGGCCCTCGACCGCCTTACCCGGGTCGCCCAGCGGGTGCTGCACGCCCCCGCCGCCCTGGTCTGCCTGCTCGACGCCGAGCGCCAGATCATCTGCAGCGCCGTCGGACTCCCCGAGCCCCTCGCCGGCCGGCGCGAGACCCCGCTGTCCCATTCCCTCTGCCGCACGCTCGTGAGCCTCGGCCACGCGCTCGCCGTGGGCGACGCGCGCGCCGACGAGCGGCTGCGCGAGCACCCCGCGGTGACCGAGCTGGGCATCGCCGCCTGCGCCGCCAGTCCGCTTGTCACCGCCGACGGTCACGTGGTCGGTACGCTCGCCGTGTTCGATTTCACGCCGCGCCTCTGGCGCCCCGACGAGCTCGAGTTGCTCGACCAGCTCGCGGCGACCGTGTGGGCGCACATCGAGCTGCTGCGCGCGCGTCGCGAGCTCGAGGGGCAGGCCGCCGCGCTGCGCCGCGCCGCGACGCTGCGGGCCGCTGAGCCTCCCCTGGAGCCCCCGCCATCCGCCCCGCTCGACGCTGCCCCCGCCGGCGCGTGGACCGCGCTGCTCGACCTGCTCCCCGATCCCGTGTACCTGAAAGACGCCGATTCCCGGTTCATCCGGATCAATCGCGCGCAGGCCGCGGTGCTCGGCCTGGACGATCCGGCGCACGCCGTGGGGAAGAGCGACGCGGACTTCTTCGCGCCCGAGCACGCCGCGGCCGCGCTCGCCGACGAGCAGGAGGTCATGGCGACCGGACGCCCGCTGGTCGCGAAGATCGAGCGGGTACCGGACCTGGGCGGCCGGGTGCGCTGGTTCACGGCGAGCCGCATGCCGGTGCGCGACGCGCGCGGCGCGGTGATCGGCACCCTGGGCTGCTCGCATGACATCACCGACATGATGGAAGCGGACCAGGAGGAGCGGCGCGCCCTCTCGCTGCACCGCGCGACCCTCGAGTCCACGGCGGACGGCATTCTCGTGGTGGACCGCGCGGGGCGCCTCGCGAGCTACAACCGGAAGTTCGCGGCGCTGTGGCGGCTGCCGGACGCCCTCCTGGCGCGCCGGCAGGACGAGCGCGTGATCGAGGCGATGGTCGATCAGGTCCGCGATCCCGACGGCTTCCTGCACCGGGTGCGCGAGCTGTACGCCGACGTGGAAGCCTCGAGCTTCGACCTGGTCGAGTGCGCCGATGGACGGGTGTTCGAGCGCTACTCCCAGCCGCAGCGCATCGGCGGCGAGATCGTTGGGCGGGTCTGGAGCTTCCGCGACATCAGCGAGCGGCGCCGCGCCGAGCAGCAGAACCGGCTGCTGGCCCAGACCATCCAGAGCACCGGCGACATCGTGAGCATCACCGATCTCGAGGGCCGGTTCACGTTCGTGAACCGCGCCTTCCTCACGGCGTACGGCTACCGCGAGGCCGACGTGCTGGGCCGGACCACCGCCCTCATTGACTCGCCCCGCAATCCCCCCGGCCTCCAGGCCGAGATCCGCGAGGCCACGCGGGCCGGCACCTGGCGCGGCGAGCTGTGGAACCGGAAGAAGGACGGCACGGACATCCCCGTGGAGCTGGTCACCTCGCAGATTCGCGATTCCGAGGGACGGGTGGTGGGCCTCGTCGGCGTGTGGAACGACATCACCCTGCGGCGTCGCGCGGAGGCCGTGCAGCAGGCGGTGTACCGCGTCGCTGAAGCCGCCAGTGCGTCCGAAGGGCTCGAGGGCCTGCTGCGCGCCGTGCACGGCATCGTGGGCGAGCTGATGCCGGCCGACAACTTCTTCGTGGCGCTCTACGACCGGGCCGCCGGGCTCCTCTCCTTTCCTTATTTCGTGGACCAGGTGGACACGGCCGACCCGCCCCGGCAGCCGGCCCGGGGGCTCACCGAATACGTGCTGCGGACCGGCCGCCCGCTGCTCGGCACGCCGGAGCTCGTGGCGGGGCTGGAACGGCGCGGCGAAGTGGACCTGGTGGGCGCGCCCTCGGTGGATTGGCTCGGCGTGCCGCTCAAGGTCGGGAGCGACGTGATCGGCGTGCTGGCGGTGCAGAGCTACACCGAGGGCGTGCGCTTCGGCGCCGGCGAGCTCGAGATCCTGGAGCTCGTCTCGGCGCAGGTCGCGCTGGCGATCGAGCGCACCCGGTCGGCCGAGCGCATGCAGGCGAGCGAGCGCCGCTACCGCCAGCTGTTCGAGGGCAATCCGGCGGCGATGTTCGTGTACGACGCCGAGTCGCTCCGCTTCCTGGCGGTGAACGAGGCGGCCGTGCGCCGCTACGGCTGGTCGCGCGAGGAGTTCCTGGAGATGACCCTCACCGACATGCGGCCGGAGGAAGAGGCGGTCAAGCTGCGGGAGGTCCTGGCCCAATACCGCGGCGGTCCGGCGCGGGCCACCGGGCTGCGCCACCAGCGCCGCGACGGGACGCTGATCGACGTCGAGGTCACCTACGACGACATCGACTTCGCCGGACGGCGCGCGCGGCTCGCCGTGGTCGAAGACGTGACCGAGCGGCGCCGCATCGAGGACCGGCTGCGGCAGGGACAGAAGATGGAAGCGGTGGGGCAACTCGCCGGCGGCATCGCGCACGACTTCAACAATCTGCTCACGGCCATCCTGGGCTACGCCACCCTGCTGGACCGGGCGCTGCCGCCCGACGACGAGCGGCGCGAGGAGGTGCACGAGATCGTCGGGGCCGCGCGCCGCGCCGGCAACCTGACGCAGCAGCTGCTGGCGTTCAGCCGCAAGCAGGTGCTCCGGCCCACGGTGCTCGACGTGAACGTGATCGTGCGCGACATGGAGCGCATCCTGCATCGCATCATCGGGGAGCACATCGCGCTCACCACGTCGCTCGAGCCCCGTCTGAGGCCGGTCCGCGCCGACGCGAGCCAGCTCGAACAGGTGATCATGAACCTGGCCGTGAACGCGCGCGACGCGATGCCGGGGGGCGGGCGGATCACCATCGCGACCATCAATGCCGTGCTCGATCCCGAGCTCGCGCGGGAGCATCCCGATGTCCCGCCCGGTGCCTGGGTGCGGCTGACGGTCTCCGATACGGGCGAGGGAATGACGCCCGAGGTGAAGGCGCACCTGTTCGAGCCGTTCTTCACGACCAAGGAGGTGGGGAAGGGCACCGGCCTGGGCCTCGCCACGGTGTACGGCATCGTGCACCAGAGCGGTGGGTTCATCACGGTCGATTCCGAGCCCGATTGCGGAACCCGGTTCGTCATCTTTCTCCCGGCCGCCGAAGCGCCCGAGCAGGAGCCCGCGCCCGCGGTCGCGGAACCGGCGGCGGCGGGCAGCGGCACCGTCCTGCTCGTCGAGGACGAGGCGGGCGTGCGCCGCCTCGCGCGCGAGGTACTCAGCCGCTACGGCTACCGGGTGCTCGAGGCGGGCGATGGGAACGAAGCGCTGCGCGTGGCGGGCGCGTACGAAGGACCGATCGATTTGCTGCTCACCGACGTCGTCATGCCGGGGATGAGCGGCGCCGAGCTGGCTGAGCGCTTTCACGCGCTGCGCCCCGAGGCCGCGGTGCTGTACGCGTCGGGCTACGCCGACGAGGCCGTGATGCGCCTCGGCATCCGGGACGGCGTGC
>DATDED010000206.1:0-8211 GCA_036523455.1 Gemmatimonadales bacterium | reverse complement strand
CACGCCGACGAGAGCTGCCTCGGCAACGACCGCACCAAGCCCAGTCCCGGCGGCAACGCGGCGCTGGTCGAGGCGCCGGCGGGCGACAGCGTCGCCCGCTGGGACTTCTACGAGTGCTCGCCGCAGACGACCAACAACCGCATGGCGCTGGCGGGGGCGATCGCGGCGCTCGAATGGATCCGGCGCCAGTGGCAGCATGCGCAGGTCACCTACGTCTCCGACTCCGAGTATCTGGTGAAGGGAGTGCGGGAGTGGATGCCGGCCTGGAAGGCGCGCGGCTGGAAGCGGAAGACCGGCCCGATCGAGAACCTCGAGCTGTGGCAGAAGCTCGACCAGGCGACGGCCGCCCACGCCGTCGTCTGGAAGTGGGTGCGCGGGCACGCCGACCACCCCAAGAACGAGTACGCCGACTACATGGCCCAGGGCGCCGCGGAGCGGCAGGAGCGCTCCAACGGGCTCGTCGCGTCCGGCTTCGATACCTGGCTCGCCCAGCAGCGCGCCCGCGGCAAGTACCAGTCCTACGACCCCGATCGGGAAGTCCATGAGCCTGCCTAAGGACGGCGTCGCCGCCAACACCCATCGTCTCAACCTGCTGCCCGACGGCGCCGGCGCGCCGCCGGTGGAGCGGATCCCGCTCTACGAGGTGTACATGCGGATGGCCGAAGAGCTGGCCAAACGCTCGACCTGCCAGCGCCTGCAGGTCGGGACGGTCGTCACCGATCAGCTGCTGGAGAACGTCCTCGCCATCGGTTACAACGGCAACGCCAAGGGACTCGCCAACCGCTGCGACAGCTCGGTCCCGGGGAGCTGCGGCTGCATCCACTCTGAAATGAACGCCCTGGTCAAGGCGCCCGGCAGCGTGCGCGACAAGGTCGTGTTCGTGAGCGCGTCCCCCTGCGTCATGTGCGCCAAGCTGATGATCAATTCCGGGGTGACGCACGTCTTCTATAGGAAGGCGTACCGTGACCCGTCCGGCATCGAGGTCCTGGGCCAGGGCGGCGTCACGCCGGTGCTGTACGACCGCTGGGTGAAGGACTGGCGCTGACTGGAATGGGGAATGGTGAATGCGGAATGCGGAATTGCGCATTGGTGATCGAGCTGGGCAGCCGCCGCCCGGTTCGGACCCCACCCCTGACATTCCGCATTCGGCATTCCACATTCCGAACTAGATTCTCAGGCCATCCACTCCAGGAGTCACGCATGCGTCGCCTCCTCGTCAGCGCCCTGGCTGTTCTGGCGTCCCCGTTGTCGGCGCAGTCCCTGCTCTTCCGCTCGCCCAACCTGGCCGGCACGTGGGTCCCCGATGCGGGCGTCGTGCAATTCAACTTCCTCCATCGGTTCTACGTCAGCGGCGCGCCATCGCACTCGGTCATCAACTTCCCTACTTTCACCCTCGCCGTCGGGCTGCCCGCGCACCTCGGCATCGGCATGCGCTACGCGACCCACGCCGACGCCACGACCGGCAGCGGCGCCAACGAGACGGAGTTCTACCTGCGCTGGCGGCACGCGTTGTCTCCGAACGGCCCCCTCGCGATCTCGGTCACGCCGGCGTACAACACCGCCGCCAAGAGCCTCGATGGCGAGGCATCACTCGACTGGACTTCGGGACCGGTCACGCTGCTCGGCGCCGTCCGCGGCATGAGCAAGGCGTACGGGGTCGACACCGCGCGACTCGCCCTCGCGGGCGGGGCCGTCTTCCGCCTGAACTCCTACGTCGGCGTGAGCGGCGACGTCGCCTCGCTCCTGTCCACCCGGGCGGGTGAGAAGGCTGCCTGGAGCGTGGGGGTCGTGTTCGGGATTCCCAACTCGCCGCATACCTTCTCGCTGCATGCGAGCAACGTCGACGTCAACAACATCGAGGGCAGCTCCCGCAAAGGTCCGGCCGCCACCGGCTTGAACAAACTGTTGTACGGGTTCGAGTTCACCATCCCGCTGCACCTGTCGCGCTTCAGCCCCTGGTTCCACAAGAGCGGCGCCGCCGTTGCCGGCGACGTGAATGCCCCGATCGGCGCGACGATCACGATCAACGCCATGAAGTTCCCCGCAGACACGATCGTCATCACGACGGGGCAGGCAGTGCGCTGGAACAACACCGACCCGTTGGGCCACACGATCACGTTCGACGGCGGGGAGCCCGGCTCGGCACTGATCAACCCGGGAAACTCGTTCGTGCACCGCTTCGACCGGCCCGGGACCTACGCCTACCATTGCACGCCGCACCCGTTCATGAAGGGCGTGGTGGTCGTGAAGTGAGAGGGAAGCGGGAAGGGGGAAGGGGGACGAGTGGCTGACGAGCTGGATCGGCTCTTCGAGTGCCTCGTTGAGGCCTTGGCGCAGGACGCGCGGATCGCCGTCCCGTTCCCCGCGGCCGACATTTACGAGCGGCTGGTGCCCTACCGGTCCAACCGCTCGCGGCTGAAGGTGGCCACGCACCAGGACTACGAGATGACGGTACTGCGCCTGCTGGCCGGGGAGCGCGGCTTCGTGCAGCTCGATCCCTCCGAGGTGCGCGAAGGCATGCAGCGCGAGGTGACCGCCACCAACCCCGACCCGGGATTCTTCCGCAACTTCCCCGACGCGCGGGTGATGGTGAACCGCTTCGCGGCCGAGCGAGTGCTGCGCCGCGGGCAGGGCGCGGCCTACGCACCGCCGGCCCCGGAGCCCACGCCGGAACCGGTGCCGCAAGAGGACGCCCTGCTAGAAGAGGAGGAAGAGCCGATCAGCTGGACGTCGGAAAACCCGATTCCTCCCGAAGGGCTGAGCCGGCGTTCTTCCCCGCCGGACGTGGAGCCGGCGTTCGAGCTGGCGGAGTCGGACGAGGATGCCGCAACCTCCACACAGTGCTCGTACTGCGGCGGCTCGCTGCCCACGAACCGCAAGGTCAACTTCTGCCCCCACTGCGGCCAGCCGCCCCTGGGCGAGCTGAAGTGCCCGGCGTGCGGCAGCGAGGTGGATGTGGGCTGGGCGTACTGCATCGGCTGCGGGCGGGCGACGGGGTTTGAATGAACGACGTTCTCGGTCGTCGGTCATCGGTATTCGGTACCGGCCAAACCGAGGACCGATGACCAAACAGCGATGACGTCTCACCATATCGCCGTCATCGCGGGCGACGGCATCGGCCCCGAGGTGATCGAGGCCGCGATCCCCGTGCTCGACCGGGCCGCCGCGGCGCATGGCTTCTCGCTCGACTGGGAGCGGCTCCCCTACTCCGCCGATCACTACCTCGCGACCGGCGAGACCCTCCCCGACAAAGCCTTCACCCACCTGCGCGACGACGTGGACGCCATCTTCCTGGGCGCCCTCGGCGATCCCCGCATCCCCGGCAACGAGCACGCGCGGGACATCCTGCTGGGATTGCGGTTCCGACTCGATCTCTACATCAACTTCCGGCCGGTGCAGCTGCTGCACCCCGACCTCACGCCGCTCCGGGCGGGCGGGCGGATCGACTTCGTGATCTTCCGGGAGAACACGGAAGGGGTCTACCTCGGCCGCGGGCGTATCTCGGGCGACGAGTACATCGCCGAGGAGGTCAATACCGCGAAGGGCGTGGACCGCATCATCCGCGCCGCCTTCGCCTGGGCCAAAGACCACGGCAAGACCCGCGTGACGATGAGCGACAAGTCGAACGCGGTGCCGGCCCACCGCATCTGGCAGGACCGCTTCAAGGCGGTCGCGGCCGACTACCCCGGCATCCAGACCGAGCACCGCTTCGTCGATGCGCTGGCGATGGAAATGGTGCGCGAGCCGGAGCGGTTCCAGGTCATCGTCACCAACAACCTCTACGGCGACATTCTCTCCGACCTGGGCGCGGCGCTGGTCGGCGGGCTGGGGATCGCGGCGAGCGCGAACCTGCACCCCGGCCGCGCGGGCCTGTTCGAGCCGGTGCACGGATCGGCGCCGCCGCTCAAGGGCAAGGGCGTCGCCAATCCGATGGCGGCGATTCTCACCGGCGCCCTGATGTTCGAGCAGCTGGGCCACTCCGAGGCGGCGCGCCACGTGGAACGGGCCGTGCGCGGTGCCCTCGCGGACGGCGCCCGCACCCCCGATCTCGGAGGCACGGCCACCACCGGCGCCGCCGCCGAGGCCGTCACCCGCTGTCTCGAAAGCGAAGTGAGCTCGTGAGCAGTCTCCCGACCAGCCGCCGCGCCCTGGTCGCGCTCGCCGTGGCGAGCGCCGCCCCGGCCGCCGTCCACGCCCAGCGCCCGACCACCATGGCCCACCGCTCCACCGTCTACGCCCCGCACGGCATGATCGCGACCAGCCAGCCGCTCGCGACCGCCGCCGGCCTCGCCGTGCTGCAGCGTGGCGGCAACGCGTTCGACGCGGCAGTCACCGCCGCGGCGGTGCTCAACGTCGTCGAACCGATGATGACGGGGATCGGCGGCGACATGTTCGCCCTCGTCTGGGTAGCCAGGGAGCGGCGGCTCGTCGCCCTCAATGCCAGCGGCCGCGCCGGCGCCCTCATGACGCGCGAGGCGCTGCTGGCGAAGGGTCACCGCTCCATGCCCCAGGAGACGGTCGAGGACGTCACGGTGCCGGGCGCGCTGTCGGGGTGGGACGCCCTGCTGACGCGCTACGGCACCATCACCCTCGCCCAGGCGCTGCAGCCCGCGATCGGGTATGCCGAGGAGGGGTTCCCCGTCACGCCGATCATCGCGCGCGACTGGGCCGAGGAGGCGACGAAGCTCGCCCGCGATTCCGGTGCGCGCGCGACGTTCCTGGTGGACGGGACGCGCGCCCCGCGCGCCGGTGAGTGGGTCCGCAATCCCGACCTGGCCCGGAGCTTCAGGGAGATCGCGGCGCAGGGGCCCGGGGCGCTGTACGGCGGCGACCTGGGACGGCGGATCGTGACGCGGGTGCGCGAGCTGGGTGGCTACCTCACGCTCGACGACCTCAAGAACCACCACCCCGAGTGGGTGGAGCCGATCTCGGCGCCGTTCCGCGGCTACCGGGTGTGGGAGCTGCCGCCCAACAACCAGGGGCTGGCCGTGCTCGAGATGCTGCGGATGCTCGAGCCGTACGATCTCAAGTCCCTGGGCCACAATAGTGCCGCCTACCTGCATCTGCTGATCGAGTCGAAGAAACTCGCCTTCGCCGACGTGGCGCGTTTCGTCGGTGAGCCGAAGTCGCTGACCGTCCCGCCCGCCGCGTTGCTGACCGATGCGTACGTGGCGGCACGCCGCGCACTCATCGACACCGCCCACGCGGCGGACCGGCCGCAGCCCGGCAAGCCCCTCACGGCGAGCGAGACGATCTACCTCACTGTCGCCGATTCGGCCGGCAACATGGTCTCGTTCATCAATTCACTGTACGACCTGTTCGGGTCCGGGGTCGTCGTGCCCGGGACCGGGTTCGCGCTGCAGGACCGCGGCGCCGGTTTCACGCTCGAGCCGGGGTTGCCCAACACCGTGGCGCCGGGGAAACGCCCGTTCCATACCCTCATCCCTGGCTTCGTCACCCGGCCCGACACGGCCGGCGTGGAACAGCCCTGGCTGTCGTTCGGCGTCATGGGCGGCTCGATGCAGCCGCAGGGCCACGTCCAGGTGCTGCTGAACCTGCTCGTCTTCGGGATGAACCTGCAGGACGCGATCGACGCGCCCCGCTTCCGGCACTTCGACGGCCTGCGCGTGGCGCTCGAGCCGGCGATCGGCGACGACGTGCGGCGGCGTCTCGCCGCCCTCGGTCACGTCATCGTCCCCGACTCGGACGTCGCCTTCGGCGGCGCCCAGTTCATCCTCCGGCTGCCGCGTGGCTATGCCGCCGGCTCCGATCCGCGCAAGGACGGAATGGCGGCGGGACATTGAGCGCCGCACCGCAGCAGCGGCGCGAGCTCGCCCGCACGCTGCGCCAGGGCGATCTCGTCCTGGTGGTCATCGGCACGGTCATTGGGTCCGGGATCTGGCTCGTTCCCGGTACCGTGCTCCGCAATACGGCCGTCGATCCCGGCGTGGCGCTGCTCGTGTGGCTGGCGGGCGGGATCTGCTCGCTGCTGGGTGCTCTGACCTTCGCCGAGCTGGGCGCACTCTATCCCGACGCGGGTGGGACGTACACGTACGTGCGCGAGGCGTTCGGCCGGTTCCCGGCGTTCCTGCTCGGCTGGGCCCTGTTTCTCGCGATCAACACCGGATCCACGGCGACCCTCGCCGTGGCGTTCGCGACCTATGCCGGTGAGCTCGTGTCGCTCGGGCCCGTAGGCCGCAAGGTGCTGCCCGTTCTGATGATCATCGCCGTCTCCGCGGTGAACATCCGGGGCGTGCGCCACGCGGCGACGGTGCAAAACTGGAGCACCGCGGTGAAGGTGGCGGCGATCCTCGGGATCGCCGTCGCTGGGATCGCCCTCGGCTCGGGCGGCACGCCGACGATGGACCGCGCGTTCTCGACGCCGCTCTCCCCCGGCTTGCTCTCGGGCGCGGGCGTCGCCCTGCTCGGCGTGCTGTGGGCCTACGAGGGGTGGATCAACGTCACGAATTCCGCGGGCGAGGCGCTCGATCCGCAGCGCACATTCGCCCGCGGCATCATCATCGGGACGGCGGCGCTGGTGGCCCTCTACCTGCTCGCCAATATCGGCTACCTCGCCGCTCTCGGACCGGACGGCGTCGCCGGCTCGCAGCGCGTCGCGGCCGACACGGTGCGCGAGCTGTTCGGGCCCATCCCGGCGAAATTCGTCAGCGCCGCGGTGCTCGTGTCGGTGTTCAGCGCGGCCAACGGCCTCGCGCTCACCGGGCCGCGCATGTACTTCGCGATGGCGCGCGACGGCGTGTTCTTCCGCGCCCTGGGAGACGTGCATCCCCGCTTCGGCACCCCGGCGGTCGCGATCGCCGTGGGCGGGGCGTGGGCGGCGTTGCTCACGCTGTGGGGCAGCTTCGAGCAGCTGCTGACCTACGTGGTGTTCGCGAGCTGGCTGTTCGCCGCCCTCGCGGCCGCGAGCGTGTTCGTGCTGCGAATCCGCCATCCCGACGCGCCGCGCCCCTTCCGGGTGCCCGGGTACCCGCTGACCCCCGCCGTCTTCATCCTCGCCGCCGTGGCGATCGTCGCGAACACCGTGGTGGCGCGGCCCGTTCAGGCCTTCGCCGGAATCGGCATCGTGCTGCTCGGCACGCCGGCCTATCTCTCCTGGCGGCGCCGGGCCGCGGCCTGAGCGCGCCTTCCCGAGGCACCCCGCACGACGGGTTATATTCCCCCCTCTCGCCAGCGGAGTCGTTTCGTGAAGACCCAGGGCAGTCAAACCGACATCGTCTTTCTCTCGGGCGTCCGCACGGGCTTCGGCGCCTTCGGCGGCTCCCTGAAGGATTTCTCCGCCATCGACCTCGCCGCGATCGCGGCCCGGAACGCCCTCGAGCGGTCCGGCGTCCCGGCCGCCGACATCGGGCACTCGATTTTCGGCAACGCACTCCAGACCTCCGCTGACGCCATCTACATGGCGCGCCACGTCGCCCTCAAGGCCGGCCTGCCAATCGAGACGCCGGCCGTCACCGTGAACCGGCTGTGCGGCTCGGGCTTCGAGGCGATCACGCAGGGCGCGCAGCTCATCATCCTCGGGGAAACCGAGGCGGTGCTCGCCGGCGGCGGTGAATCGATGAGTCAGGCGCCGCACGTCGTGCGCGGCGCGCGCTGGGGACTGCGCCTTGGCCCTGCCCCGCTGGAGGATCTCCTCTGGGAGGCGCTGAAGGACCCGCAGTGCGGCTTCTCCATGGCCGAGACCGCCGAGAACCTGGCGGACAAGTACAAGCTCGGCCGCACTGAGGTGGACCAGGTCGCGGTCGACTCGCAACAGCGCGCCAAGAAGGCCTGGGACGACTGTGTCTTCACCGACGAGGTCATTCCCGTCCCGGTCAAAAAGAAGGGGCAGACCGTGGAGTTCCGCGCCGACGAGCACATGCGGCCGGAGACGACGCTCGAGGGTCTCGCGTCGCTGAAGCCCTACTTCAAGAAGGACGGCGTAGTCACCGCGGGCAACGCCTCCGGCATCTGCGACGGCGGCGCCGCCACCGTGATCGCGAGCGATGCGTACGCCAAGGCCCACGGCCTGAAGCCGCTGGGACGCCTGGTGGCCTGGGCCGTGGTGGGCGTGGAGCCCAAGTACATGGGGATCGGACCCGCCCCGTCCGCGCGCAAGGTGCTCCAGAAGGCCGGCATGACGCTCGCCCAGATGGACCTGGTGGAGATCAACGAAGCGTTCGCGCCGCAGTACCTCGCGGTGGAGAAGGAGCT
>DATDED010000205.1:0-3504 GCA_036523455.1 Gemmatimonadales bacterium | reverse complement strand
ATGCGCGTCCTCCGTCCCAGGCCCACCGCACCGGGAGGACCGTCGCGCCTGCTGCACGCGCCGCCTCGAGCGGTTGTGTCACCGCGCCTGGCGCCAGAAAGAACATGCAGCCACCGGCGCCCGCCCCCGCCGCCTTGCCCCCCAGCACGCCCGCGTCGCGCATGACGCTCTCGAGGCGTGCCATGTCGTCGGTGCGCATCCCCGGATCCAGCTCCTGTTGTCGTGTCCAGTTCTGCGAGAGCAGCGCCCCTACCCTGGCAAGGTCGGCCTCCCGCAACGCTTCCGCCATCGCGAACGCGATGTCCTTCATCGCCTCCAGCGCGCCCGTGACCGTCCGGTCACCCCGCTCGTAGGCGCTCATCACGCGTGCGATAGTATCGCCCGAGAGCCGCGAGCGGCCGGTATAGCACAATACCAGCTGCCGCTCCAGCGCGGCGGCGAACGCCGGGTCGAGCGTGATCGGCTCGATGCCGACGTCGGGGTCCCGGAAACTCAACCGGTGAAATCCGCCCAGCGCCGCCGCCAGCTGGTCCTGCCGTCCGCCCGGGATCCCCGCCTCGTGCACCTCCAGCCGCCAGGCCTGCTCGGCCAGCTCCCGGACATCGATCCGCTCGGAGCGCGCGGCGACGAGACACGACACGAGCGCCACGTCGAGCGCGCCGGAGCTGCCGAGCCCTGAGCCGGGGGGCGCTTCCGAGCGTGTCTCGATCGTGAGGGCCCCGAGCACCGGGAACATGCGCAACGCCGCCTTGAGGAGATTCAGCCGGCCGTCCAGGACCAGTCCGCCCGAATCGGCGCATTCCACCGTCTCGGCGAGATCGTGCGACACGAGCCGCACGAGTGACCCGCCGAGCTGCAGCTCGGCCGTCACATGCAGGGCCAGCGCCGCGTTGACGACGACGCCTCCGGCGCGGGACGAGAACGGCGGCACGTCGGTCCAGCCGCCGGCGAAGTCGAGTCGCACGGGGGCGGTGGCGCGGAACGCCGTGGGGAGATCGCGGCGCCTCATGGCACGGTCCACCAGCGGGCCACGCTCACCAGATCACCACGCATGTCCATGGTGACACCGTGGACACGGCGGTTCATCCCCACCCCCCCGCGCGCCACGTAGATCCATGCCGCGGCCTGACGCCCAACGAGCTCGCGCTGGGCGGCTGCGGGATCGGGCGGCACCACCATGCCAGAGATATCGCCGATCGGAGTGAGGTACCCGAGCCCGGGATCGCCGGGAATCCCCATCACGGCGGCGGTGAAGTCATGCTGTGGGCCGTACACGCGGGCCAGGAACGCCGACAGCTCGAGCTGGCGGATCGACACATCGAATCCGACGGCGGCCAGGCGGGCCTGCAGCAGCTGCTCGAGCGCCGCCTCCCCACTGCCGACCGTCAGCAGGACGACGCCCGGATGCCGTCCCGCGAGCAGCCGCCGCGCGGAATCGGGCGCGAAGGGCACGGGCGGCACCGGGACGTAGCCGGGCACGAACGGAGGGACGGGGCCGGCGGCCGGCTCGCCGAATCCGAACAGCATTCCCTGCACGATCTCGTTACGGTCGATGGCGAGGGCGGCGGCACGCCGGACGCTTTCGTCGTCGAACGGGGGCTTCCTGGTATTGAAGACCAGCGCGTTGACGAAGATCTGCGGATACGTGAGCACGCTCAAATCGGGATCGCGGCGCACGAATTCCGCATGGGCGGGATTGATGCCGGCGAAGTCGAGCTCTCCGGCGGTGAGCGCGGCGAGCTTGGTCATCGGCTCGTCCACCACGACCACGATGAAGCGCTCGAGCCGGGGCGGGCCGCCGAGCGCGGCAGGAAACGAAGGGTTGCGGGTGAACACCCAGCGCCGGTGCGGTTCGTGCAGCACGAAGCGGAACGGCCCGTTTCCCACCGGGTGCTCGTTCCACGCCGCCCGGCGCAGCTCCGCGTGCGGGACGCCGTCGAGCAGGTGCGCCGGCAGGATCGCCAGGTCGGTGAACACATCGGGCAGGCGTTGCTGGGCGGCGCGAAAGTGCACGACGACGGTCGTGTCGTCGGGCGCGCGCACCCCGGTCACAGCGGCCAGGTCCGCAATCCGCGGATAGCCCGTCGCCGGATCGCGCGCCGCCTCGAGCGTCCAGACGACGTCCCTGGCGATCGTGGGCCGGCCGTCGTCCCAGGCCAGCCCCGCAAACAAGGTGAAGGTCAGCGTCGTGCGATCGGCCGACCACTCCCAGCACCGGGCCAGGTAGGGCTGCGGCGTAAGCGTCGAGTCGTAGCGCACCAGCGTCGTCAGCAGGACGTAGCGCTGCACCTGCCTGGCGAGCGGATGGTTCGTGAGCAACGGATTGATGCTCTGCAGGTCGGCCCCGGCGGCGTACAGCACCGTGGCCCCGCGGCGCGTCGCGGCGCCGGCGGCCCCGCACGCCCCCGTCCCCACGACACCGAGCCAGCACAGAGTCCGGATCGTCCGACGCGTCACGCGCAGGATTCTAGCGGCGCCTGCCCGGCCGCGCGAGATTGCGGCATGCAGCGCATGCTCGCCCGCCGCGCGCTCGCCGGGGTCGCCGTGGTGGCGGGGGTCGTCACGCTCACCTTCCTGCTGCTGCACGCCGCGCCCGGCGACCCCGCTCAGCTGCTGCTCGGCCCTGCCGCGACGCCCCAACAGGTCGCGGCCGGTCGCCATACCCTGGGCCTCGACCGTCCGCTCCTCGCCCAATACGGTGCCTGGCTCGTCCGCTTCGTCCGCGGCGACTGGGGCACGAGCTTCGCCACCGGCCGGCCGGTGCGCGCGATGATCGCCGGAGCCTGGCCCGCGACCGTCCGGCTGGTGGTACTGTCGCTGCTGTTGAGCTACGGCCTTGGACTCCTCGTCGGAGCGGTCCAGGCGGCGCGACACCGGCGCCGGCTGGACACCGCCCTGTCGGTTGCCAGCGTCACGCTGGTAGCGCTCCCCGGCTTCTGGCTGGGCCTGATGCTGGTGACAGTGTTCACCTACCTGCTGCGTGTCCTGCCCGCCTACGGCGCGGTGGGGTACGACGCCGACTACCTCGGCGGCTGGGGCCGGTTCCTCGACGGAGCTCGGCATCTGGCACTGCCGCTCGCCACGCTGACGTTGATCGGCATCGGCGCGGCGGCGCGCTTCGTGCGCGGCGCCCTGCTGGACGCGCTGGAGCAGCCGTTCGTCGTCACCGCGCGCGCCAAGGGACTGCGGGACTCGGGCGTCATGGTGCATCACGCTTTGCGACACGCGCTGATTCCCGTGGTCACGCTGCTGGGACTGTCGCTGCCGGCGCTGTTCTCGGGCACGGTGCTGGTGGAAACGGTCTTCGCCTGGCCGGGGGTGGGACGGGTGCTAGTCGAAGCGGTGCAGGCGCGCGACTACCCTGTCGTGATGGCGGCAACCACCATCAGTGCGCTGCTCGTCGTGACGGGCAATCTGCTCGCGGACGTGGCGGCCGGACTCGTGGACCCACGCCTGCGCGGCGCCGAGGCGGCGCTTCCCCAATGAGCGGCGCCCTGCAGGACC
>DATDED010000204.1:0-1849 GCA_036523455.1 Gemmatimonadales bacterium | reverse complement strand
CGTCGTCGCCGTGGAAGCAGGCCACCGGACAGACGGTGACGCAGTCGGTGAACCGGCACTTCTGGCAGTTGGCGGTGACGACCGTCGTCATAGTGCTCTCCTCGGATCAGGCCATGAGCTCCCGCAGGCGGAAATGGAATTTGCCCAGCTTGCCACCGTAGTCCCCGGCACTCACGCGCCGGATGCCTCGCGCCGCGCCCTGCGCCACCACCGCGCCGATCCCGGCGCGCATCGCGGCGGCGACATCCGCCGCGGCCAGGCCGTCGATCACGATTTCCAGCACGGCTTCGATCTCGGCCGTGAGCTTCGTGGCGGTGACGCCGCGGATCGTGGGGCAGAACGCGTCGTTCGTGGAGGCGCGGAGCGACGGATACTTGGACCCGACCTTCGAGCCGGAGCGCACGACGCCTCCCGGAAAGGGAAGGATCACGTTCGGCAGGGGCCGCATCGCGGCCACCGCCGCCTCGCACGCCGCGAGGGCCTGGGCCTGGGATTCGGCCAGGACCAGAAAGTTGCCTCCCCCCACGCCGCTCACCATCCCGGTGGTGTCTTCGATCAGGAAGTCTCCATCCATTACGGGAATCCGCCAGTACCGCCGTCCGCCGATGACCTTGGAGGTCTGGTAGCCGTCGCCGAAGTAGCGCAGGTGCTTGCCGAGCGGGAGCGGCTCGCCTCCCTCCACGCCGGCGAAGACCGCGCTGGTCGGTGCCGTGAGCAGGCACTGTCCCACGCGGCGCTCGAGCTGCTTCGTGAGCTCGTGGGCGGATATGGCGAACAGCAGCAGGGACAGCCCGGGCCGCCCATCTGGAGTCTCGCCGGGCGCCAGCTCGCGCTCGACTCCGGCCTCGCAGCCGCACCCGATCACCGATGTGGCGAAGCCGGTGGCGGCGGTGGCGGCGTGGTACGCCCACTCGAGGTTGTGGGCCGTCACCACGAGGCGGGTGGCCTTCATGGCGAAGGCCTCCGCGAACGCGTCCTCGATCAAGACGCCGTTGATGTTCATCGCCCTCAACGCCGGCAGGGATGGGTCACGAGCTCCGCCCCGTGCCCGAACGCCTGCATCTCGTCCTCCGCGATGACGAAGTTGCCGAGCCGCATGGTGAGGAACCGTTCGAAGTACGGCCCGAGCCGGCGCTCAATCCCGCGGTCGAAGGCCGGTGCCACCTTATGGTAGCGCCCCCACGTAACCTTCACGACTTCGCCGCCGCGCGCCACCAGCTCGCCGTCCTTGAACACGTACTCGGGCGTCGCGAACATGCTCTCCCGGTCCGCCTGATCCTGGTAGACGGTGACGTCGGCCGCCGCCCCGGGCCCGAGATGCCCATGGTCGGCCAGCCCGAGGGTGCGGGCCGGGCCGGCGCGGGTCAGGATCGCGATCTCGTACAGCGAGTACTCCCGGTCGATCGTCGCCAGCGTCGTCATCGCCCGGGCGTCCGGATGGATCTGGGCCAGCCGCTCGTTCCGGAACCCCCGGTCCATGAGCAGCCGGATCAGCTGCGGATAGCTGGTGAACGGTGCGCCGTTCGGGTGGTCCGTCGTGAGGAACACCCTCCACGGGTCGGCTATCAGTAGGAAGAGCTCGAGCCCGATGGCCCACTGGAGCGCGTTGACGAAATTCCGGTCCCGATAGCGGAACGGCACGACGCCGCAACCCGCGTCGCACTCGATGTCCATCACGATCGCCTTGCGCGGCCGGCCGTGCGGTGCATTGCGGTACTGGGCCATGCTGTCCCCGGACGCGGTCACCGTCGGGCCGAACATGAGTTGGCCGACGTCGCAGCTCACGTTCGCGTGCCGGTTGACTGCCTCCGCGACGCGGGCCGCGCCCGACGAGAACGCACGGTCCCCC
>DATDED010000203.1:0-4827 GCA_036523455.1 Gemmatimonadales bacterium | reverse complement strand
CTGCGCCGGCTGGGGAAACGCGACATGGTCGAGTTATTGCGCGTGGCGCCGATGTCGGTCGGGGAATGGCTCGACGATTGGTTCGCCGGCGACGCGCTCAAGGGCGCCGTGGGAGCGGGCGGGATCACCCGCATCCTCCAGGGACCGCGCTCGGCCGGTACGGCGTTCGTGCTGCTGCACCACCACGTGGGACGGCCCGCGGGAGCGGTACGTGCCGCACACCTGGTCAGGGGTGGGCCGGGCGCACTGGCACGCGCGTTGGTCCAGGTCGCACAGGGATTCGGCGCCGAGATCCGCACGTCGGCGCCGGTCCGGGAGATCGTGGTGCGCGACGGGCGCACGATCGGCGTCGCGCTGGAAACGGGAGAGCACCTGGCGGCGCGCCGGGTCGTCTCGAGCGCCGATCCCCGCCGCACGCTGTGCGGACTCGTCCCGCCGGCGTACCTCGACCCCGAATTCGTGCGCGCCGTCAGCAACGTGCGGTTTCACGGCGCCGTCGCCATGGTCCGGCTGGTGCTCGGTGAGCTGCCCCGGTTCACGGCGCGGCCCACCGACGGCGACGGGGTGCTGCGCGGAGCGATCACCATCGCCCCGAGCCTGGACTACCTGGAGCGCGCCTACGACGATGCGAAGTACGGGGGCGTTTCGAGCCACCCCTTCCTGGAAGCCCGGATCCCGACGCTGCTCGATCCCGGCCTCGCACCCCCCGGACGGCACCTGATGACCGTGCAGGTGCAGTACGCGCCCTATCACCTGCGCGACGGGGCGTGGGACGCCGCCGCGCGCGAGCGTCTCGCCGACACGGTGGTCGCCGCGCTCGCTCAGCACGCGCCGAATCTCCGCACAGCCGTGCTCGAGCGCCACGTGGTGGCCCCACCCGATCTCGAGGCGCGCTTTTCCCTCACCGAGGGCCACCCCTACCACGGCGAGATGGCGCTCGACCAGGTTTTCTTCATGCGCCCCGTGGCCGGCTGGGCCCGCTACCGGACGCCGATCAAGGGACTGTTCCTGTGCGGCGCCGGGGCGCACCCGGGAGGCGGTCTCCCCGGAGCGTCGGGGCGGAACGCCGCGCGGGAGATGCTGCTGAAGGAGAGTCGCCGATGAGACCGTTCATCAAGACCGTCGAGTCGTACCGTCCGGGCGCCCGCACCCTGCCCGGACGGTACTACACGGCGGCGGAGATCCTCGCCGAGGAGCAAGAGACGATCTTCGCGCGTCACTGGATCTCCGTCGGCCGGGCCGCCGACTTTCCCGGGCACGGCGACTACCGGCTGGTGGAAATCGCCGGCGAGTCGCTCATCGTGCTGCGCGACCAGGCCAACACGCTGCATGCGTTCTTCAACATCTGCCGTCACCGCGGGACCCGGCTGTGTACCGCATCCGAGGGCCGCCTGTCCGAGACCATCCAGTGCCCCTACCACGCCTGGACCTACGCGCTGGACGGGCGGCTGATCGGCGCGCCGCACATGAACGAGGTGGAAGGATTCGACAGGCGCGACTACCCGCTGCACCGCGCGAGCCTCGCGGAATGGGAAGGGTTCGTGTTCGTGAGCCTCGCGCCCGACCCGCTGCCGTTCGAAGCGTCGTTCACACCGCTGTGGGAGCGGTTCCGTCGTTTCCAGCTGCCCCGGCTGCGGACGGTGCGGCGCATCACCTATCCGGTGCGCGCCAACTGGAAGCTGATCATGCAGAACTATTCGGAGTGCCTCCACTGCCCCACCATCCATCCGGAGCTCAGCACCAAGCTGCCGTATACGAGTGGCGCCAACGATCTCGTCGAAGGACGGTTTCTCGGCGGCTACATGGAGATCAAGGCGCCCAACCAGAGCGCCACCCTGACCGGACGCGCGTGCGCGCTACCGCTTGGGGACCTGTCGGAGGAGGACCGCGGGCGGGCGTTCTATTACACGCTGTTCCCCACCATGATGCTCAGCCTGCACCCCGACTACGCGGTCTACTACACGGTCTGGCCGGTCAGCCCGGCAGAAAGCCGGGTGGTGTGCGAGTGGATGGTGCACCCCGATGCCCCCGGGGCGCCGGGCTACAACATCGCGGACGCCGAGGAGTTCTGGGACCGAACCAATCGCCAGGACTGGGACATCTGCGAGCGCAGCCAGCTGGGCGTCGCTTCGCGGCGCTACGCCCCCGGACCCTATTCGCCGCGTGAGAGCGTGCCGGCCGCCTGGGACCGGGAGTACCTCCGGCAGCTCGGGCACCTCACAGAGCAGGATCCTGGCGATAGAACTTCTTGAGCTCGTCGTATAGGTCCGGGTAGCGGCTGCGCACCTCGGCGGGCCTGCTGAAGAACGCTTCCGTGGCGACCGCGAAGAACTCGGCCCGGCTCGTCGCGCCGTACACATTCAGGACATCCGGCTCCCCTTCCTCCGCTGTGCGCCGCAGCTCTGCGAACCGCTCCTGCAGCACGCGGGACCAGGCACGCGTCGTCGAAGGGGCTTCGAGCAGCGGCACGCCGTCCACGTGGCCGTCCTCGCGATCCAGCTCGTGGGCGAACTCGTGCAGCACGACGTTCGACCCATCCCCGGAGTTGGCCGCCCCGTGGAGCGCGCTGTCCCACGCCAGCACCACCGCGCCGCTCGTGTGCTCGCCCAGCAGCGGCTCGGGGTGCGGGATCACCCCGACGTACATCCGGCCGTCGATCGCCGGACGGCGCGGGACGAAGGTGCCGGGGTACAGGATCACGCTGCGCACTCCCGGATAGCACCCCGCATCGAGGTTCAGAATCAGCAGGCAGGCCTGCGCGGCGACCACGAGCTGCATCTCCTCGGTCACCTCGATGCCGCCGGCGCCCTCGAAGCTCTTCTCGCGCAGGAACCGCTGCACCAGCTCGAGCAGCCGGTCCCACTCCGGTTCCGTCAGGCGGCGCACGAGGGGCACCTGCTCCTCGATGAGCGCTCGCCACTGCGCCGGAGCGGGGCCGTGGACCCGTGTGCGCTGCGGGGGCCGCCACCGCCGCACCAGCGCCCAGCCCCCGACGAGGCACACCAGCAGGAGGGCCGCGACCAAGCCGGGGATCGTCAGGACGTCCATTACTCGTAGCGAATCGCGTCAATGGGCGAGAGCCGGGCGGCGCGGAGTGCGGGATAGATCCCGAACGCCAGACCCACGAAGATCGCTGCGCCGGCGGCCAGCGCCAGCGTGCCAGGCGTGAACGCCGCGAACACGACGGCCTGCGTCTTGGCGCGCATCAGTGCCGTTACGCCGAAGGCACCGGCCAATCCGAGGAGGGCGCCCGCGGCGCTACCGGCGGCCGTGATGGCTACGGACTCTGCGAGAAACTGCACCAGGATGTCCCGGTCGCTCGCCCCGGTGGCTTTGCGGACGCCGATCTCGCGCGTGCGTTCGGCGACGGAAGCGAGGAGGACGTTCATGATGCCGATCCCGCCGACCAGCAGTGAAATGCCGGTGATCGCCCCCATCAGCAGCTTGAACACCAGAATGCCCTGCTGCGCCTGAGACACGCGGTTCCTCTGCGTCCCGACCGTGAGGCCGTCGCGCCAGTCGCCGAACCGCATGTCCAGCCAGTGCTCCACCGCCCTCTGCACGGCGGGTACATCCTCCATCCGGGCTGCCTGGACCACCATCACGGGAGCCCGAGGTATGGCCACTGGCACCATGGCGCTCGCCGCTCCACCGAACGGCACCGTGATGGACAGCTGTGTTTCTTCCTGCTGTTCCGCCAGCACGCCGACGACGAAGCGGGGCCGTCCCTGCACCAGGACCGTATCCCCCACGACACCGGCTGCGGTCCCGTCAGGCGCGAGCTCGACCGCCAGCCGATGCGACAGCACGGCCACCGGCGCGCTGTCCGAAACGTCGGCCGCGGTGATGAACCGGCCGGCCCGGAGCGAGGGAGTCGAGGAGCGATCCGACGTGCCCGGAACGACGCCGGATACCAGCACCGCACGTGTCGTCGGCCTCCCGCGCATCGTGACGAGCCCCGTGCCCGTCACAAGCAAAGTCGCATCGGCGACTCCAGCGACGGCGGCCCGGATGGCGGCCGGATCGGACGCCAGGAATCGCGTGAATTGCGTATCGGGGACCAGAAGTCCATCCACGATCCGCGTGGTCCGGGGAGTGAGGACTACGGCCTGAAGGTCCGTCGTGCGTTCGATCTGCCGGCGGGCATAACGCTCGACACCGTCCCCCACCGCGAGCACGGCGACCAGCGCCGCCACGCCGATCACGATCCCCAGCGCGGACAGACCGGTCCGCAACGGGTTGCCCCGCAATCCGTGCAGCCCCACGAGCGACGAGGCCCACAGTCCCGCGCTCAATGGACGATCCCGCCCGTCGCGGGAAACACGCGCGCCAGGGCCCGCAGCAGCTGCCCATCCGGTGAGGCGCCGTCCGGCGCCTCGGCCAGGACGACCGCGAGCCGGCGTCGCAGCAGCGGATCCCGGTACGCCTGGGCGGCGAACTGCAACGTGATCGGAATGAACCAGGTCGCCTGCCGCGCGCCCGCTCCGGCGCGAGCCACGGCAGCATACTGCTCGAACAGGCCAAGCAGGAACGCGCTCTTCGAGGGGAACTGCCGGTAGATCGCTCCTTTGGTGAATCCAGCCGCCTCGGCGACGTCGTCTAGGGTGGCGAGATCGAACCCCCGGTCGGCGAACACCTTCAGCCCGGCTTCGACGAGCAGGCTGCGGGTTTCGGCCTTGCGCTTCTGACGGATGGAACCCATACGTATCTAAGATACCAATGAGTATCTACAATGGCAAACCTGGAGCGCTCGATCTGGCCTCTGGATACCAGTGAGTATCTGAGCGCCCGCCTTGACGCGACTCGCTCCCGGTCTAGGTTTGGCTC
>DATDED010000202.1:0-5375 GCA_036523455.1 Gemmatimonadales bacterium | reverse complement strand
GACCAGGCGACGGACGCCTGCGTCAACGAGCCGTTGCCGGCGCCCGAATCGGCGCTGCCCGGCGTCTACGCGCACCCCGCGGCCGCCGAGCGGCTGTGGTTTCGGAGTCTGTGATGGCCGAGGTCACGTTCCTCGAGGCCTTGCGCCAGGGACTGTGGGAGGAGATGGAGCGCGACGAGCGCGTGTTCATGCTCGGCGAGGACATCGGGGCCTACGGCGGCGCCTTCAAGGTGACCGAGGGGTTCCAGAAGAAATTCGGCGAGGCGCGCGTCATCGATACGCCGATCTCGGAGGCCGCGATCGTCGGTGCGGCAGCGGGGGCGGCGCACATGGGGATGCGGCCGGTCGCGGAGATGCAGTTCATCGACTTCATCTCCTGCGCCTACGACATGCTGACGAACTACGTGGCGACCGCGCGCTATCGCGCCGGCCTCGCCACGCCGATCGTCGTGCGCGGCCCCTGTGGCGGGTATGTGCGGGGCGGCCCGTTCCATTCGCAGAATCCCGAGGCGGCGTTCCTGCACACGCCCGGCCTGAAAATCGTCTATCCGGCGACCGCGCGCGACGCGAAGGGCCTCATCAAGGCGTCGATCCGGGACGAGGATCCCGTGCTCTATCTCGAGCACAAGTGGCTGTACCGCCGCATCAAGGAGACGCTGCCGGACGGTGAGGAAGTGCTCACCCCGATCGGCCAGGCGCGGCTCGCCCGGGAAGGGAAGGACGTGTCGGTGATCACCTACGGGGCGACCGTCTGGAAGGCGCTCGAGGCGGCCGACCGGCTGGCGCAGGACGGGGTGTCGGTCGAAGTCCTCGACCTGCGGACGCTGCTGCCCCTCGACGACGACGCGATCGTCGCCACGGTGCAGAAGACGGGGAAGGTGCTGATCGTCCACGAGGACACCCGCACCGGCGGGCTGGCGGGCGAGATCACCGCGCGCATCAACGAGCGGGCGTTCGAATGGCTCGACGGGCCGATCCGGCGGGTGACGGCGCACGACGTGCCGCTGCCTTATGCGCCGACGCTGGAAGACTTCGTGCTGCCGCAGACGGACGACATCGTCAACGCGGCGAGATGGCTGGCGAAATACTGAGAGACGCTATCAGCTATCAGCTATCGGCTATCAGCCTGGCCGATAGCCGATAGCCGATAGCCGACAGCCGACAGCCGATAGCGATTGATTGGAGCGATCATGGCCAGAGTTGATGTGCTGATGCCCCAAATGGGAGAGTCCATCGCCGAAGGGACTCTCAGCAAATGGCTCAAGAAGCTCGGCGACACCGTGAAGCGCGACGAGCCGCTGTTCGAGATCTCGACCGACAAGGTGGACGCCGAGATTCCAGCGCCCTCCGCGGGGACGCTGGTCGAGATCAAGGTGCAGGAAGGCCAGACGGTTCCGGTGCAGACGCTCGTGGCGGTGCTGGACACGGAGCAGGGGGCGGCCGTCACCAGCTCCGCGCCCGCCGCCGCACCCGCGGCCCCCGCCGCTCCGAAAGCGGCGCCAGCTCCCGCGGCGAAGCCGGCGGCTCCCGCGCCGGCCCCGGTCGCCGCCGCCGCTGTCGCTACCGCGGCCGCACCACCCGTCCCTCGTCCCGCGTCCCCCGTCCCTCCAAAAGGTGACGGTCTCGAGACCGCCGAGGAGCGCCTGCGGCGCCGCTCGACGCCGCTGGTCCGCAAGATCGCGACCGAGCACCAGCTCGACATCTCGCAAATTCCCGGGACAGGCTTCGCGGGCCGCGTGACAAAGCAGGACATCCTCGGCTTCATCGAGCGCGCACCCTCGGCACCGGCTCCGACCGCTCCCCGCGCCCCGCTCCCCGCGGGTGGGGAGGTGGCGCACCCGGCGGCGGAGCCCTGGCCGGGCGACCGGGTCGAGCCGTGGTCGAAGATCCGGAAGATCACCGCGGATCACATGATCATGTCGCGCCGGGTATCGGCGCACGTGGCCAGTTTCTTCGAGATCGACTACACGCGTGTGGCGCAGCTGCGCAGTAAGTTCAAGACCGCCTATGCCGAGCGCGGGGTGAACCTCACCTACCTCGCCTTCATCGCGAAGGCGTGCGCGGCCAACCTGCGCAAGCACCCGATCGTCAATGCCGCTGTCTCGGGCGACAGCACGATCTACCGCCAGGACGTGAACATCGGGATCGCGGTGGCGCTCGATTGGGGACTCATCGTCCCCGTCGTCAAGCATGCCGACGAACTGTCGCTGCTCGGCCTGGCGCGTGCCATCAACGATCTGGGCGAGCGGGCGCGCACCAAGAAGCTCTCCCCCGACGAAATCCAGCGCGGCACGTTCACGATCACGAATCCCGGCGGGTTCGGGCCGTATGCCGGCATCCCCATCATCAATCAGCCGCAGGTCGCGATCCTCGGTGTCGGCACCATCGAGAAGCGTCCCAAGGTCGTGACCCAGGACGGCGCGGACGCGATCGCCATCCGCACCATGGGCATGCTGACCATGTCCTACGACCACCGGGTGGTGGACGGTGCGGACGCCGACAAGTTCCTGGCCGACGTGAAGGCCACGCTGCAGGACTTCCCCGAGCAGGAGATGTAGCCATGCCGAAGGTCCTCACCGCGGCGCGGGTGCGGGTGCCCGCTGCCAACGAGATCGACTATCTGGCGACGCTGCGCGAGCTGGTCCAGTTCGCCGACGCCCGGGGCCAGCGCATCTGGGTGTTCCGCAACGCCAAGGACCCCCGCCTGTTCATCGAGTTCTCCGAGAGCATGACGGAGATGTCGCATCGCGCGCAGGCCTCCCGCCTGCCCGAGGAAACGAAGCTCGAGAAGAAGCTGCAGAGCCTCGTCACCTACTCCCCCGACGCATGGGAGCTGTGGAGTGAAGTCTCACTCGCGGCCCCGGCGGAGACCTGAGCGTGGCCCGCCGCGAGCTGACCGTGGACGGCCAGCGCTGGGAGGTGTTCCCGTCCGGTCACCCCACCGTGTACGGTCAGGACCAGTACGGTCTGGTATTCCAACTCGGCACCGGCACCGAGCGCAAGCGCCGCTTCACACGGTACGCTCCCACAGGGGCGCTGCGCGCCGACGCGTCGCTGAGCGAGCTCAGCGAGCGGACGCTGCTCGAGCTGTTCCACCAGTCCCAACCCGCCTGGACTTCGCCGGAGAGCGCCTACGGCGCACGTTGATCTGCATTGCCATTCCACGGCCTCGGACGGCCAGACGAGCCCCGAGGTCGTGGTGCAACGGGCAGCCGCGGTCGGGTTGTCCGCCCTGGCGCTCACCGATCACGACACGCTCGACGGCGTGTCGAGCGCCGCGGCGGCGGGCCGTGCGCTGGGCGTGCGCATCGTGTCCGGGTGCGAATTCAGCGTCCAGGCGCCGTGGGGCGAGCTGCACCTGCTCGGGTACTTCCTCCCTGAAGGCGACGCGGCGCTCGACCAGTTCCTCACCCGGATGCGCGAGGCGCGGGAGCGGCGCGGCACCCGCATGATCGAGAAGCTCCAGCAGCTCGGTGTCGAGATCGATCTCGAGGACCTGGCGTTTCAGGCCGGCGGCGGGGCGGTCGGACGGCCCCACGTGGCCCGCGCCCTGATCGATGCGGGCGTGGTGCAGGGTCTGGAAGAAGCCTTCGATCGCTTTCTCGGCCGCGGCCGCCCCGCCTTCGTGGAAAAGGAGCTGCCGCCCCTGCGCGAGGTGGCCGACCTGGTGCACGCGGGAAGCGGGCTGGTACTCGCCGCGCACATGGGGGAGCGCGGTCACGAGGAGCAGCTGCGCGCGTTCCGACAGGACGGGCTGGACGGCATCGAGGTACGTCACCCGAGCCACTCGCCGCGCGTGGAACGGCGGCTCACCAAGCTGGCGCGCCAGCTCGATCTAGCGATCTCCGGCGGATCGGACTGGCACGGGGAGCCGAGCGCCGGGATTTCCCACGCGCCGTTGGGAGGGATGCAAGTGCCGGTGGAATGGCTGGAGGAGCTGGAGTGTCGCAAGGCGAAGGCGTACGGATGACCAGGAGACACACTTCATGAGCGACGTGCTACCGGTGGGCAGCAAGGCTCCGGACTTCGAGGCGCAGGCGTCGGACGGGAAAACGTACCGACTGGCCGAATTACTGCGACGCGCCCACGTGGCGCTGGTGTTCTATCCGGGCAACAACACGCCCGGGTGAAACCGCCAACTCTCCGCCGTGCGCGATGAGATGAGCAGGTTCGAGGCAGCCGGGATTCAGCCGTTGGGGGTGAATCCCGCGAGCCTCGACAGTCACCGGAAATACGTGGAGAAGATGAAATTCAACTTCCCGCTGCTGTCCGATCCCGATCGGGCCATCGCACGGGCGTATCACGCGCTCAAGGACGACGGGACGGGGATCGCCCGCACGGTGTACGTCGTGGGCCGGGACGGCACGGTCCGGTACGCCCAGCGCGGCGCACCGCCTCCGGAGGAAGTGGCCGCCGCGGTGGAGTCGGGCGGCCGTGGCGGGTGAGCTCGCCGGGCGCGTCGCGCTCATCACCGGCGTGGGGCGCGTGGGGCAGATCGGCCACGCCGTGGCGGCGGGCTTCGGGTCCGCCGGCGCCCGCCTCGTCCTCGCCGACCGCTCTGCCGAGACCTTGGATGAACGGGTCCGCGAGTTCGCGGCCGCCCGCATTGAAGCCGCCGCCGCCCCGGGGGACCTGACCGAGCCGCACGCGGCGCGCGCCGCGGTGGGGCTCGCCGAGGCCCGTTTCGGCGGCCTCGACATCGTGGTCAACGTGGCCGGTGGACTCACCACGTACGGGCCGTTCGAGGGGATCGACGTCGCGGCCTTCGAGCGTGAGATCGCGATCAATCTCCGCACCGTGTTCTGCGTGTGTCAGGCCGCCGTCCCGTCGCTGCGCCGCCGCGGCGGCGGGGCGATCATCAACTTCGCCTCCATCGCGGTGCTGCACCCCCAGCCCAATCTGGCCGCGTACCTGGCCGCCAAGGGCGGCGTCGCCGCGCTGACGCGCGCGCTCGCCCGCGAGCTGCGCGACGACGGGGGCGGCATCCGCGTGAACGCGCTGGCCCCGGAGGCGGTGCGCACGTCGACCAACGTGCAGGACATGGGGTCGGACGCGAAGCTGGTGGAGATGGCCGACGTGGTGCGCACCGTGCTCTGGCTCGCGTCCGAAGGAGCCCGCGCGGTGACCGGGCAGATCCTCCCGCTCCTCCCGGGTCGCACGGATTAGTGGAGCCCACCGGGCGAGTCGCGCTCGTGACCGGCGCCGGCCGCCGCCTCGGCGCCGCGATCGCCGCGGGGCTCGCCCGGGCGGGATACGACATCGCCGCACACCACCACGCGTCCGCGGACGGAGCGGAAGCGACGCTCGGCGCCGTCCGGGCGGCCGGGCGGCGCGGCGAGCGGTTCTCGGCGGACCTGCGTGATCCCGCGGCGGCG
>DATDED010000201.1:0-2241 GCA_036523455.1 Gemmatimonadales bacterium | reverse complement strand
GGGCAGATGCCGACCGCCAGCGCGGTGGTGTCCGACCTGGTCGGCGTCGCGCTGGGCACGACGCCGCTGATGTTCAAGCGGCTGAAGATTTACCCCGACGTCGTCGCCCGGGCCGAGACGGTGCCGATGGCGCAGACGAAGACGCGCTACTATCTCCGCCTGATGTGCCGCGACCAGCCGGGCGTGATGGGGCACGTCGCCCAGCTTTTCGGCAAGCACGGCATCAGCCTCAGCGCCATCCGCCAGCCCGAGACCGACCACGTCGAAAACGTCCCGGTGGTGATCACCACCCACCGCGCCGACGAGGGCGCCGTCCGCGCCGCGCTGGCCGAGATCGACCGCTTGGCGACGATCGTCCCGCCGACGGTGTGCCTGAGGGTGATGGAGCCGCCGCGCGAATTTGCGGGCGGTTAGCACTACAGCGCTAACCCCGCTCAACGCCCCGCGGCCCGCGTGGTAACGCCTCCTGACAAGGAGGTCACGGATGACCGCGGAACAAGTCGCCGGGCTGGGGCCGGCGTTCACCGATTACCTGCGTTGCTTTCGGCCGTGCTTCGTCACGCGCAACACCTTCGCCCACCTGGGCACCTACTGCCGCGGGCTGATGAGCGACCTGGCCCGCAAGAGCGTCGAGCCGATCGCCCTGGCCGCCGGCTGTGCCGTGCGCACGTTGCAGGAGTTCCTCACCCACCACGCCTGGGACCACGACGCCCTGCTGGCCCGCCTGCAGCGCCGCGTCGTCGCCGAGCACCTGCCGGCCCCCGGCCGCAACGACGCCGACGAACTGGGGGTGGTCGGCCTGATCGACGAGACGTCGGTGCCCAAGAAGGGCGACAAGACCCCCGGCGTGCAGCGGCAGTACTGCGGGGCGTTGGGCAAGGTCGAGAACTGCATCGTCACCGTCCACTTGGCCGTGAGGCACGGCGAGTTCCTGGCCTTGCTCGACTCGGACCTGTTCCTGCCCGACGTGTCTTGGGACCGGGACCGGACGCGCTGCCACGCGGCCCACGTCCCCGACGATATCGCCTACCGCCCCAAGTGGGTGATCGCCCTGGAGCAGGTCGAGCGGGCGACGGCCAACGGCGTCCACTTCGACTGGCTGGTCTTCGACGAGGGCTACGGCGGCAAGCCCGAGTTCCTGCGCCTGCTGGAGGACCGGGGGGCCCACTACGTCGCCGAGGTGCCCAGGAGCTTCATGTGCTGGCCCACCCCGCCGAAATACCACTCGCTCCAGCGACCCTTCGCCGCCAAGCGGGCCGACAACGCCGCCGCGTGGGGCAAGCCCTTCCTGCGGCAGGACTGGCACACCGTCCGGCTCGAACGCCAGACGCTCGGGCCGCAGACCTGGAAGGTCAAGGCGGCCCAGGTCCATCTGCAGGACGACGACGGCCGGCCCACCGACCGCACCTACTGGCTGATCGTGGCACGCAACATCGACACCGGCGAGGTCAAGTACTTCGTCTCCAACGCCCCGCCGCACACGCCACTGAAGCTCCTGCTGAAGGTGGCCTTCAGCCGCTGGGGCGTCGAGCACGCGGTCCGGCTGGTCAAGAGCGAAGTCGGCTTCGCCCACTTCGAGGGCCGCAGCTGGAAGGGCCTGCTGCGGCACATGATCCTCTGCCAGGCCGTTATGCTGTTCGTGGCCGAGCAGACCACCCGGCTCCGGGGGGAAAAACCCGCGGCTGACGATGGAGCAGACGGCGCGGGCCCTGAACACCGTCTGCCGGCTCTGGCAGGAGCGTCGCCGCAAGTCGCCTGACCTCCAGCACGTCGCGTCGGTCATCCGCTACCACCAGGCCCACAGCGAGGCCGCCCAACGGTCCCGCCTCCGGTCAGTTCAACGACAGACGTAGCGCTGTAGTGTTAAGAGCCGGCGGCTCTACCTGTTGAGCTACAAGTGCGCTTGTTCTATCGTTACTCCATTAAACACAGCCACGCCGCACGCGAATGCACCGGGAAGGGCTCGAACCTTCAACCTCCGGTTTCGTAGACCGGCGCTCTGATCCGATTGAGCTACCAGTGCATCGGGCGATACAACGACGCAAGCGACAATGGTCTGTGCCTTCGGCCGCCGGGCGAAAGCTCCTTCGATGCGCCGTGGAGGCCTCGAACCTCCGACCTCTCCCTTATCAGGGGAGTGCTCTGCCTCTGAGCTAACAGCGCGGGGATTTCCTCCGTGCTGGTCCCGCCTAACTGGGCAAATCCGCCGCAGATGCCCCGTTTTCCGAGACTTGCGCGCGT
>DATDED010000200.1:0-3926 GCA_036523455.1 Gemmatimonadales bacterium | reverse complement strand
CGGGCAGGCGGGCTACGCCGGCGGGTTCGTCGAGCACTACATCACGCGGCTGCTCTATCCCGAGGGGCTCACGCGCGGCATTCAGGTCGCACTCGGCGCGCTGGTGCTCGTCGGCAACGTGCTGTTGTATTGGTGGCTGTGGCGCCGCACGCGAGGAGGAGGATGAACGCCCACCGGAGTGCGAGGCCGGTCCTGCGACTGGCCGTCGCGATCGCGCTGGCGACGCCGCCGCTCGCGGCCCAGGATTCGGTGCCGGCCCGCGCCGACTACGCCGCCACGGCCGACCTGCTCACCCGCTTCATCGACCACGAGATGGCCGACAAGGATCTCCCGGCCGTCTCCATCGTGCTGGTGGACGGCACCGATATCGTGTGGGCCCGCGGGTTCGGATTCGCCAGGCCGCGGGACAGCGTGCCGGCCACGGCGCGGACCGTGTACCGCGTCGGATCGGTGTCGAAGCTCTTCACGGACATCGCGCTCATGCGGCTCGTCGAGCAGGGGAAGATCGACCTCGACGCCCCGGTCACGCGCTACCTGCCGGGCTTTCATCCCGCGAATCCGTTCGGCGGGACGATCACCCTGCGCGTCATGATGACGCACCATTCGGGACTGGTGCGCGAGCCGCCGGTGGGCAGTTTCTTCGACTCGACCGCGCCCCCGCTCCCGGTCGTGGTCGCGAGCCTCAATCGCACGACGCTCGTGTTCCGCCCCGGGACGCGATACAAGTACTCCAACGCGGCGTTGCAGGCCGCCGGCTACGCGCTCGAGCGCGCCGTGGGGCAGCCGTTCCCCCGCTACCTGCGAGACTCGGTGCTCGTCCCGCTCGGCATGAGCCGCAGCGCGTTCTTCGATCCGGGCCCGGAGCTGGCGCCCGACCTCGCCGCGGGCACGATGTGGGCGTTCGACGGCCGCCGCTTCCCCGCTCCCACGTTCCGCCGCAATGCGCCGGCCGGAGCCCTGTACGCCACTATCGACGACATGGGGCGCCTTCTCGCGAGCCTGTTCGCCGACTCGAACCCCGTCGTGTCTCACGCCGCCCTGGAGCGCATGTGGGCCGACAGCGGCCTCGGGTTCTTCGTGTCCCGCCTCGACGGCCACCGCCGCGTCGGGCACATCGGCGCGATCTACGGGTTCGCCACCACCCTCGCCGCGCTGCCCGATGACAAGATCGGAGTGGTCGTCATCACGACGCTCGACGGCGCCAACCGCGTCACCGACCGCGTGGCCGCCGCCGCCCTGCGTGCCATGCTGGCGCGGCGCGCCGCGGCGCCGCTGCCTGAGCCGCCGGTCACCGGCCCGCTGCCACCCGGCGCAGCGCGGGCGGCGGCGGGACACTACGCGCGCGGCCCCCATACCGTCGACCTGCTCGAGCGCTCCGGCGAGTTGTACATCGCCCGCGACGGGAGCGCGACGCCGGCGCGGGTGCGAGCGCTGGGCGACAGCCTCACCTTCGACGACCCGCTGACGTTCGGCGGCTCGGTGCGCCTGCACCCCGACGCGGTGGTCGTGGACGGCGACAGCTTCGCCCGAACCCCCGACCCGAAGCCGGCCCCCCCATCGGCCCGCTGGAGCGGACTGCTGGGAGAATACGGGTGGGGATTCGAGAGACTCTTCGTGTTCGAGCGGGCCGGCCGGCTGCACGCGCTGGTCAACTGGACGGAAGACGACGCGCTGACAGGGATTTCGGATTCCGTGTTCGCGTTTCCGGCCTCGAGCCTGTACGCAGCCGAGCGCCTCATCTTTCGCGACCGGCGCGCCGGCCGGGCGGGGGCCGCCGTCGCCGGGACGGTGACGCTGCCGCGCCGCCCCATCGGCCCGCAGTCGGGCGGCCAGCTCAAGGTGACCCCGGTGCGCCCGGTCGCCGAGCTGCTGGCCGAAGCCCGTCTCGCGACGCCGCCGGCCGAGAGCGGCAGCTTTCGTCCCCCCGACCTCGTGGATCTCGCGACGCTCGATCCGACGATCCATTTCGACATCCGGTACGCCACGACCAACAACTTCCTGGGCAGCGTGTTCTATTCGACCGCCCATGCCTTCCTGCAGCGCCCCGCTGCCGAGGCCTTGTTGCGGGCGCAGCGCCGCCTCCGGGCGCTCGGATTCGGCCTGCTGATCCACGACGGCTACCGGCCGTGGTATGTCACCAAGACGTTCTGGGACGCGACGCCGCCACCGCAGCGCTGGATGGTCGCCAACCCGGCCCACGGGTCGCGGCACAACCGCGGCTGCGCGGTGGACCTGACGCTGTACGATCTGCACACCGGGCACCCGATCGACATGGGCGGCACCTACGACGAGGCGACCGAGCGCTCCTATCCCGACTACCCCGTGACCACCGACCTGGCGCGCTGGCACCGCGAAACGCTGCGGCAGGCGCTGGAAGACGAGGGGTTCACCCGCAACGTCGACGAGTGGTGGCACTTCGATTACCGCGACTGGCGCAGCTATCCGATCCTCAACGTGGCGTTCGAGGACCTGTGAGGACCGCCCTCATCGCCGGCGCCGCCGGTCTGGTGGGGAGCCAGTGTCTCGCCCGGCTGCTTCGGGAGCCCGCCTACGAGCGGGTCATCGCTCTGGTGCGCCGGCCGCTGCCGCACAGCGATCCCCGCCTCGACGCGCGGGTGTTCGATTTCGGCGCGCTCGGCGCCGAGGGCACCGCCTTCCCGGCCGCCAGCGACGTCTTCTGCTGCCTCGGCACGACGATGAAGAAGGCGGGGTCCGAGGAGGCGTTCCGCCTGGTCGATTTCACCTACGTCGTGGGTCTCGCCGCCCAATCGCTCGAGCACGGCGCGCGGCAGTTTCTTCTCGTCAGCTCGATCGGCGCGAGCCGGACTTCGTCCTTCTTCTACACGCGCGTGAAGGGCGAAACGGAAGACGCCGTCGCCGCGCTGCCGTTCGAGGGGAGGCAGATCTTCCGCCCCTCGATCCTCGTCGGCGAGCGCGCCGAGAACCGCCCGGGCGAGCGCGCGTGGATCGCGGCGATGAAGGGGAGCGCGTTTCTGATGCTGGGGCCGATGCGCAAGTATCGCCCCATCGCGGCCGCCGCGGTGGCCGAGGCGATGGTACGCGTGGCGCTGCGCGCGCCGCGCGGCGTCAACATCTATGAATCCAACGAGATCGAGCGGATCGCACGCGGCTGACCCGCTCCGTTATATTGCCGTGCACATTCGACTCTCTGAAGGACGTGAGCATGGCCAACCCATTATTGAGCGACAAGGCTTTCCAGCGCTCCGGCCAGTACGCGCAGGCGACGACCGGCGAGTTGATGACGGTCGAAGGGGCGATCAACAAGTCGGCGTTCCTGCTGCTGCTGGTGGTCGGTGCGGGCACCTGGGTGTGGACCCGCTACTATCAGGCGCTCGACGTCGCCGCGGTGATGCCCTACATGTGGACCGGCCTGATCGTCGGGCTGGGTGCCGCGCTGGTGAGCATCTTTCTGCCGGCCTGGGCGCGGATCGCCGCGCCCGTCTATGCCGCCGCGCAGGGCCTCGCGCTGGGCGGCATCTCGGCGCTGTACGAGCAGCAGCTCCATGGCATCGTTTTCCAGGCGATCGGGCTCACGTTCGCCGTGCTGGCCGCGATGCTGGTGCTGTACCGGTCGGGCATCATCAAGGTGACGGACCGGTTCCGCATGATCGTATTCGCGGCGACCGGCGGCATCGCGCTGTTCTACCTCGTCTCGATCGTGCTGTCGTTCTTCCACATCTCCATCCCCGTGGTGTTCGGGGGCGGGACGGTGGCGATCGCGTTCAGCGTGGTCGTCGTGGTGATCGCCGCTCTGAACCTGGCGCTGGATTTCGACTTCATCGCCCGCGGCGCCGAGCATGGCGCGCCCAAGTTCATGGAGTGGTATGCCGCCTTCGGCCTGATGGTGACGCTGATCTGGCTCTACCTCGAGATCCTGCGCCTGCTCGCCAAGCTGCAGCGGCGCT
>DATDED010000199.1:0-1576 GCA_036523455.1 Gemmatimonadales bacterium | reverse complement strand
GATCGTCTTCATCGCGTACCTCCATTTGATCGGAAGGAACTGTCTATACGAGTGTGCCTCCAATCCCCCAAGTCGAAACAGAGCCACTGACGGGGCCGCTTCGAGCACCGACCAGGGACGGGGGGTGCACGGCGTTGGCTTCCGCCTGCGCGCAGCAGGCCCGGACGATCTGCGCTGGGTTGCCATTGCATGCCGTCTGGCGGCTCGCAGCAGCCCTCTCGCGGCCTTAGAGCTCCTAACACAATGAGTCCTGCAGTCGGCGCCAGCAGATGAGGCAGCAGGCGAGGGCGAGGAAGGCTTCGTGGATGTCGGCGCGGCGGTCGTAGCGGACGAGCAGTCGGCGGCGTTGGTGGAGCCAGGCGAAGGTGCGTTCGACGACCCAGCGCTGGCGGCCGAGGCCGGAGCCGTGCTCGGTCAGACGGCGGGCGATGTGCGGGGTGATGCCGCGTGCTCGTAGGAGGCGCCGGTACTTGTCATGGTCGTAGCCGCGGTCGGCGAGCAGCCGCTTGGGTCGTCGGCGCGGGGGGCCGGGTCGGCCGCGCACGGGCGGGACGGCGTCGAGCAGCGCGGGCAGCATGAAGGCGTCGTTGCGGTTGGAGCCCGTCAGCAGCCATGCGAGCGGGACGCCGCGAGCGTCGGTCAGCAGGTGGTGCTTGGAGCCGGGGCGGCCCCTGTCGACCGGGCTGGGACCGACCTTCTCGCCCCCTTTTTCGCCTGGATCTGGCTTGTGTCGGCGGCTGCCCGCGACCAGTCGAGCTCTCCGCTCGCGTTCAGCTCGGCCAACAGCAGCTCGTGCAGACGTGCCCAGACCCCCGCTTCCTGCCAGGCGTGCAGGCGCCGCCAGCAGGTCATCCCGCAGCCGAAGCCAAGCTCCTGGGGGCAGGTGCTCCCAAGCGATCCCCGTGTGCAGCACGAACAGGATCCCGCTCAACACCTGCCGGTCGTCAAGCGGCTTGCGGCCCGGATAGCGGAAACGTCGCTCCCGCCTCGGCAGCAGCGGCTCGATCCGCTCCCATAACCCGTCCGAGACCTCCCACGGCGATCGGCGCATCGGCATCCCCTTCCAGCGTGACGACGGATGCCGACGACTTCGCTACCGACGAGCGGGTCCCTTCATTTAGTTAGAAGCTCTAAGCCGGCCTCCGGTCGCGACGGCGTGCGGCCGCCGCAGTTGATGCGCTCCGGCCCGTAACCGGCTCTCCCGGCACGAGGATGTCGTCTGGCTTCGGCCAGATACCTGTCGCCTACGGAAGCCGCAGCTCCAGCAGGACGGTGTCGTGCCAGATCCCGTCCCGCTCGGCGATCCGCTCGCGGCGGCCGACGACCCGGAAACCCGCCGCGGCGTGCAGCCGAAGGCTCACCTCGTTCGCGGCGATGATCGCCGTCTGGATCGTCCAGATGCCGTGTGCCGGAGCGTCGTCCACGAGGCGCTTGAGGAGCGCCCGCCCGACGCCCTTCCCGCGGGCCGCCTCGTCGACGTAGACGGAATGCTCGACCACGCCCCGGTAGCACTCCCGCCGCGACACCGGTGAGATCGCGAGCCAGCCGACGACGCGGCCGCCGAGCTCGGCGACGA
>DATDED010000198.1:0-5365 GCA_036523455.1 Gemmatimonadales bacterium | reverse complement strand
GTGATGACGATCTTGGTCTGGGTGCGGCGCTCGCCCGTGGTCAGCCGGTAGGCGATCTCAGCGCCGTACGCCGGGCTGGCCGCGCGGAACCACTTCTGGCCGGCCGAGAAGTTGGCGCGGGTCGGCTCGCCGTACTGGTAGGCCGTCTTCGGCGTGAACAGCCACGCGCCCGCCGCCAGCACCTCGGACGTCAGCTGCTCGAGCGGCGAGATCTCCACGATCCAGAGGCCGCGGCCGTGCGTCGCGGCGATGAGCTCGTGCTCGCGCGTGTGGATGCGAAGGTCGTGCACCGGCACCGTGGGGAAGCCGGTCATGAAGCGTTGCCAATTCGCCCCGCGGTCGCGCGAGGCGTACAGGCCGACGTCGGAGCCGAGGAAGAGCAGGTCGCGGTTGACCGGGTCCTCACGGATCACGTGCACGTAGTTCGGCCCGCCCGTCGGCAGGTTGTTGGCGATGGAGCGGAACGTCTTGCCGAAATCCGTCGTGACGTACACGTACGGCGCGAAGTCGTTGTTGCGGTGATTGTCGAACGTCATGTAGAAGGTGGCCGTGTCGAAATGCGAGGGCTCGATGCGGCTGACGTAGGTCCCCGCGGGCACGCCCGGGAAGCGGCCGGTCAGGTTCTCCCAGGTGCCGCCGTCGTTCCGGGTCAGCCAGACGTTGCCGTCGTCGGTGCCGGCGTACAGGAGCCCCGGCCGCATCGGCGACTCGGCGAGCGACACGATGGTGCAGAAGGTCTCCGCCCCCGTCACGTCGGGCGTCACGCCGCCCGTCGTCTGCGTGCTCACCCGGATCTTCATCGTGTCGCGCGTCGTCAGGTCCGGGGAGATGGGATACAGGTTGTCTCCGCGCTGCGTGGACTTCATCACCTTGCTCGCGCCCGCATACAGCGTCGTGGGGCTGTGCGCCGACAGAAAGAACGGCGTGTTCCAGTTCCAGCGCAGGTCGTGTTCGGCCGAGTCGGCGAGCTGCCGCCGCCGCAGCTCGGCCAGCCGGGCGCGTTGCGGGCCGGTCGCGGGTTTCGTGGTATCGGGGCGCTCGATCACGATCGAGTCCTCGAAGATCTGATAGGTCGGGCGCCAGCCAGGCTTCTGGAGCGCCGTGCGCTCGCCCGTCGCCAGGTTGAGCCGTCCCATGTTGCCGCCCTGCGATTCCGAATAGACGGTGTTCGGATCGGTCGGGTCCTGGGCCGTATAGAAGCCGTCGCCGCCGCCGACGGTGATCCAGTCGCTGTTGTCGATCGTGCCCTGGCGATGCCGGCTCGGCCCGCACCAGGATCCGTTGTCCTGCAGCCCGCCGCACACGCGGTAGGGGAATCCCATGTCGTAGCTGACGATGTAGAACTGGCCGATGGTGATGACGTTCAGGAAATCCCAGTTGCCGCCCTTGTCCCAGGTCTGGGAGACCCCGCCGTCGTCTCCCACGATGATGTGGTTCGCGTCGGCGGGATCGATCCACATGGCGTGGTGGTCCACGTGAATGCCCTGCGTCGCGTTGCCGACCGTCTTGCCGCCGTCGTTGGAGAAATTGACCGGTGTGGACGACCAGTAGACGCGGTTGGGGTCCTTCGGGTCCACGCGCACCTGCGAGTAGTAGAAGGGCCGGACGTCGTTCGCGTTCATCTTGGTCCAGGTCGCTCCGCCGTCGGCCGAACGGTACAAGCCGGAGGGGCGCGTCTGCGCGGCCTTCGTCTTGTCGGGCTTCGGATTGGGCGTGGTGTCGGCTTCGACCAGCGCATACATCACGGAATGGTCGGAGGGGGCGATGGCCAGGCCGATGCGGCCTTTCGTCGTTTCGGGGAAACCGCCGCCCTTCACCTCGGTCCAGGTCGTCCCGCCGTCGGTGGTCTTCCACAGGGCGCTGCCTGGGCCGCCGCTGTTCAGGAAGTACGGCCCGCGCACCCGCTGCCAGCTCGAGGCGAACAGCACCTCGGGGTTGGTGGGATCCATCACGAGATCGATGAAGCCCGCCCGGTCGCTGATGAACTTGACGAGCTTCCAGGTCTGGCCGCCGTCGGTGGTCTTGTAGAGCCCACGCTCCGGGTTCGCCGCCCACGGCTGTCCCAGGGCGGCGACATAGACGATGTTGGGATCGGTCGGGTGAACCACGATGCGCCCGATGGCCCCGGTCTTTTCCAGACCCATCGGCTTCCAGGTGAGGCCGCCGTCGGTGGACTTGAAGATGCCGCATCCCGGGGAGATGGTGTTGCGCGAGTCTTCCTCGCCGGTGCCCGCCCAGACCTGCATCGTGTCGCTCGGCGCGATCGCCAGCTCCCCCATCGAGATGCAGCGCTGATCATCGAACACGGGCCGGAACGTCGTGCCGGCATTCGTGGTCTTCCAGATGCCGCCCGCGGCGGCCGCGAGGAGGAACGTCCGCGACGGGCTCGGGATCCCGACGACGCTCGACACGCGTCCGCCCATGTTGGCGGGGCCGATGTTGCGCCAGCGGAAGCCGGCGAGGAGCGTCGAATCGAGCTGGGTGGACGTCTGGGCAGCGAGGGGTGCAGTGAGTGCGGCGGCGAGCGTGGTGACAGCCGCCCACAAGCGCTGGGTCATGACGGCCTCGGGCAGAGAAGGTGAGTCGGGCAATGCTGCAGCACTTCGGGTACGCACGCCAGACCCCGGCCGTTGAGCCCGCGACTTCCCCTCGGCCCCGGTCGGGGTAAGGAAGCGTCACCTCCGCTTCACCTGCCGTTCCCACCTCCCCCTGCAGACTACGACCCGGCCCGAAGATTCCAGGAGGTGACATGGAGAAGATCCGGATCGAGCAGCACACGCTCGCGGGAGGCCTCTGGTTTGCCGGCTGGCTCTTCGCCCTCGGCTTCCTGCACCTGTCCTTCTGGAAGGGGTTTCTGGCACTCGTCGTGTGGCCCTACTACCTCGGGGTGGCGGTGAGCGCCGTCCTGCAACGCTGACCGATCGCTATCCGCCATTCCGTCTCGCCGGCTGACACCCCGGTGTTCAGGGCTGGCGTTTCCGGGTCACGCGTGATTGTTTGGGGCCGATGCCCGAGGCCCATGAGTTCCTGAAATCCCTGACGATCGTCCTGGCCGTCGCCGCAATCACGACGATCGTGTTCCAGCGCCTGCGCCAGCCGGTCGTACTGGGATACCTCATGGCCGGGCTGATCGTCGGCCCCCACCTGCCAATCCCGCTGGTGGCGGACCCGGTCGTCGTCCAGACGCTCTCCGAGCTGGGCGTGATCCTGCTGATGTTCTCGCTCGGGCTCGAGTTCAGCCTGCGCAAGCTCGCCGCCGTGGGGCCCACCGCAGGACTGACCGCCCTGTTGCAGTCCAGTCTGATGATGTGGCTGGGGTTCATGCTGGGCCGGCTGTTCGGCTGGACCGGGCGCGAAAGCCTCTTCACGGGCGCGATCATCGCGATCTCGAGCACCACGATCATCGCCAAGGTCTTCGCGGAGCAGCGGGTCACGGGGAAGCTGCGCGAGCTCGTCGTCGGCATCCTCATCGTGCAGGACCTGATCGCCGTCCTGTTGATGGCGATCCTCACGGGCGTGGCCTCGGGGAGCGGCCTGGCCGCCGGGCCGCTGATCGCCCTGGTCGCCCGGCTGGGGACGTTCCTGTTCGGTCTGATCGTGGTGGGGCTGCTGGTGGTGCCGCGGGTGATGCGTGCCGTCATCCGCCTGAACCGCCCCGAAACGACCGTGATCGCCAGCATCGGCCTCTGCTTCTCGACGGCGCTCCTCGCCCAGGCCTTCGGGTACTCCGTGGCCCTCGGCGCCTTCATCGCCGGCTCGCTCGTCGCCGAATCGGGGGAGGAGAAGGCAGTGGAGCGGCTGGTGGAGCCCGTGCGCGACGTGTTCGCGGCGGTGTTCTTCGTGTCGGTCGGCATGCTCATCGAGCCGCCGCTGATCGTCACCCACTGGACGGCGGTGCTGGTGCTGACCGCCGTGGTCGTGGTGGGCAACGTGGTGGGCGTCTCGATCGGCGCGTTTCTGACCGGCAACGGCATGCGCACCGCGGTGCAGGCCGGGATGAGCCTCGCCCAAATCGGCGAGTTCTCCTTCATCATCGCCGGGCTGGGGCTGTCGCTCCACGCCACCGGCGCCTTCCTCTATCCGGTGGCCGTCGCGGTTTCTGCGCTGACGACCCTGTTCACGCCCTGGTTGATCCGGGCGTCGGGGCCCGTGGCCAACTGGGTGGACCGCAAGCTGCCCAGACCCTTGCAGACGTTCGCCGCGCTGTATGGAAGCTGGCTCGAAGGGCTGCGGTCCGCACCGCGGCGTGAGACCGCGACGGCCCGCATCCGCCGGCTGCTCCGCCTGCTGGTGCTCGACGCGGCACTGATCGCAGGGATCGTCATCGCCGCCTCGACCTCGTTGCGGCGCATCGTCGCCGTGGCGCATGACCGGCTGGGGGTCTCGGAGTCGATGGGGCCGTGGCTGGTCGTCGGCGCCGCCATCGCGCTGACCGCGCCGTTCTGCATCGGTGTGGTCCGGGTGAGCCAGCGGCTCGGGCTGACCCTCGCCCGGCTCGCCCTCCCTGCGGAGAAGGGCCGGCGGGTCGATTTCGCCGCCGCCCCGCGCCGGACGCTCGTCGTCACGCTCCAGCTGGCCAGCGTGCTGCTCGTCGGCACCCCGTTGCTCGCGCTGACCCAGCCGTTTCTCCCGGGCGTGCCCGGCGCCGCGGTGCTGGCGCTCGCGGTCGTCCTGCTCGGCGTGGCGTTCTGGCGTCGCGCGACGAACCTCCAGGGTCACGTTCGCGCCGGGGCGCAGGTCGTGCTGGACGCCCTGACCAAACGGTCGAGCCCGCCCGTGACTCCCGCGGCTCCCGTTGCCGAGGACACACTCGAGCAGGTGCAACAGCTGCTCCCGGGGTTGGGTGCCCTCGGCGCGGTGCGGCTCGATCCCGGCAGCGCCGCCATCGGGAAGACCCTGGCTCAGCTGAACCTCCGCGGCCGCACCGGCGCGACCGTCCTGGCCGTCACGCGGAGCGAGGGGGGCGTGATCGTCCCGACCGCCCGGGAGCTCCTGCGCTCGGGCGACGTCCTGGCGTTGGCTGGCACCCATGAGGCGATCGCAGCCGCCGCCGAAACGCTGCGCGGCGCGCCTCGTATGACGACGCAGACATGACGACACCGATCAGCACCGAATTCCTGGCGCTGCAGGATGTCCTGGCCGGCCGGTACTCGATCGAGCGCGAGCTCGGGCGCGGCGGCATGGGCATCGTGCTGCTGGCGCGCGACGTGGCGCTCGACCGGCCGGTCGCGATCAAGCTCCTGCCGCCGTCGCTCGCCGCGAATCCCGCCGCGCGGGAACGGTTCCTCCAGGAGGCGCGGACGGCGGCCGGGCTGTCCCATCCGAACATCGTCCCCATCCATCTCGTCGAAGCCCGGGGCGACCT
>DATDED010000197.1:0-16000 GCA_036523455.1 Gemmatimonadales bacterium | reverse complement strand
CACGCCCGGGTCGCTGATGCGCGTGAGCGCGCGGTCGAGTCCGGCGATGATCTCCGCGACCAGCCCGACGTCGCGCAAGCCCAGCACGTCGCCCACCAGGGTGTGCAGCCGCTCGGCCGATTCCAGCAGCCCTTCCGGGCTGTCGGCCGTGAGCAGCGAACCGACCAGCCGGCGACTCTCCACATCCGGCGGCAACGCGTCGGGCCGGAACACCGCCGACTGGCGCGTGCTCTCGGTCTGGCTCACTCCGCGGCTCCACTTCGGCTTCTCCGCCGGCGGGGCCAGCCGGTCGGAGAGCGAGGGATACAGCTGCGCCGCCGCCGGACGGGGCGGCGCGGCGCGCCTCCCGGTGAGCACGCTCACCCGGCCGAGGGCGGCATCGTCCGGAGGCGTCGTGCCGGTCGCCACGCCGTACAGCGCCACGATGTGGTCCGGCGTCGCACCCGGATGCAGCTGGATGCCGCGCACGCCGCGCGCGAACAGGAGCGACGCGAGCTCGGAGAGCTGCGCGTTCCGCGGCAGCACGTGCAGACCCCGGAAGTGCATGCCGGTCGCGCCGACTTTCCATTCGACCGTGCCCATCGCGGCCACGCCCGGCAGATTCACCGCGATCAGCCGCATCGCCTCCTGCACCGCAGGATGCGTCGCCGGGTAGAGGCGCACGAGGCGGAACGCGGTGCCAATCGCACCGAGACAGCGCTCCAGGTTCGGGTACTCCGACATTCTCGCCCTATCGCTTGATCCGGTCGCCGCGATCCTCGAACCGGAACACCCAGGTGGCGAACGCCGCCGGGTCGATCGGGCTGTCCGGATCGATCGCGGTCCAGTCCACGTCGCTGCCCGAAGCCCCCGCGGGCCGCGCCGCCGCCTGCCGCACCATCTCCCCCGCCCGTCGGATCCACGACCCGAGCTGCGCCGGCCGCAGATCCACCCAGCCACGGGGCGCCGCCGCCAACGGATCGCTCGATCCCGACGGAGGCGGGACGATCACGGTCGACCCACGATAGACGCCGCAGCCGTCGGGCGCGACGATCGGGAGTCCCACGGAGAGAATACGCTGCCGCAGCGCGGCGTCCTGGCGCACGAGAGCGTGGGCCCGCTCCGCCAGATCCTGCGGCTGCGAAGCGGCGAGTGCGCGGACCGTGGGCGCGAGCCTGCCGCACAGATGCGCTTCGTACAGCATCTTGGTGAGCCGCGGGGGCCCGAGCATTTCGTACGCCACCGACCGCCCGTGGTCGTGCTCCAGCGCGTCGAGCCGCGCGAGCGCCGCGGCCCGCAGAATCCCGGCCCGATAGGTGGGCCCGGCGGTTGCACCGTCCAGCGCCGCGACGATGTCGCGGCCCGTGGGGCGGCCTTCGAGCTCCATGATGACGTAGTCGGCGACTTCTTCGGGCGTGATGAATTCCATCTGGCCGAGCCCGGTCACCGTGGCGAATTCGTCACGCGCGAACAGTCCGTTCTCGCCCGTACTGATGAACACGCCTTCGAGCGGCCGCCCCAGGTCGCGCCAGGCGACGGGGCCCCCGCGGTCCGCGAACGCCTGGTCCACCGCGACCGGCTCTTCGCAATCCACCAGCGGGATGGGCCGGCCTTTGCGCCAGACCGGTCCCGCGCCGATCTCGCGCCAGGCGATCGTCGCGGTCGGCTTCACTTCGATCGTGGAGGGCGCGCCGGGGGTCCGTCCCATGAGGAACAGCAGCAACGACTGCGCGCCGGCCACCGCGGACTTGGTCAGCAGCGTCCGGCTGGGGCGCTCCTCCGAATGCGTGTAGGGAATGTTGAAACCCATGCCGCCCGTGCCGCTGGTCCCCACCTTCACGTAGGCCTGGACACCGGCCCGTCGCAGACCTTCGAGCATGAGCTGGGTGTGCCGGATGAGCTGCGGCATCGTGAGGGTGAGCACGTGCGCTTCGACGCTCGCGGCATCAAGCGACCCGGCGCGGGCTCCCGCCAGCAGATCGCGGGCGCTCTGGAAGATGTCCTGGTAGGCGAAGGCCGTCGCGGTATTGATGCTGTCGACCACGGCGTGGGGCTTGTAGCGCGTCAATATCTGGACGAGGAGACTGCGCTCGAGCACGTCCTCGGTGAGATCGCCGAGCAGATCGTTCAGCACGAGCGCGCGGTGCGCCGGCTCGGCCAGGAGCGCCGCGCGTTCGAGCCGGGCGACAGGAATCGGCAGGAAGACGTTGCCCCATTCGACGTCGATCGCCGCCGCCCCGCGGTAGGGCTCGAGCGTCCGCGCCGCCTCCCGGGCCTCCCCTTCGAACAGGGAGACCAGGACGATCCGGCGCGGGGCCTTCTCGAGCAGCCGCCGCGCCACGGCATGCCCCACCAGTCCGCCGCCGCCCAGCAGGACGACCGTCGCGTCACGCAGCTCCATCCGACTCCTCGATGGCCGCGATCTCGCGGCGGGTGAGCGGCCGGTGCCGTCCTTCGGCAAGATCCCCGAGCCGGACCGGTCCGTACCGCGTGCGGTGCAACCACTCCACCTTCAGCCCCAGCGCTTCCGCGAGCCGCCGCACGATGCGCTGCCGCCCCTCGGCGAGCGTCAGCTCCAGCTCGATACTGCGCGCCACCGGTCGCACGCGGAAGCGGCGCACGGCGACGCGCCGGCCGTCAATGCTGATCGGCCGGGCCAGCGCCGCGCGGATCTCCTCGCCCGGCCGGCCGTGCGCGCGGAGCATGTAGGTCCGCTCCACCGCGAACCGCGGGTGCATCAGGCGGTGCGCGGCGGCGCCATCGGTCGTGAGCAGCAGCAGGCCGGACGTCATCACGACCAGCCGCCCCACATACGTGAGCCCCCGGACCACCGGGACGAGATCGAAGACCGTGGGACGACCGGCCGGATCCCCCCGGCTCACGACATAGCCGAGCGGCTTGTTCAGCGCGAGCCACGTCGCCGGTCCGGTCGCGGGCCGGACCGCCGTGCCGTCCACCGTGATCCGCTGGCGGTCCGGATCGACCGACGTGCCGATCGTGGCGACCGCCCCGTCCACCCGGACGCGCCCGGCCCGGATCAGGTCCTCCGCCTTGCGCCGCGATGTGACGCCCGCGCGCGCCAGCGCGCGCTGCAGGCGCATCGGGGTCATTCGGGCTGGGCCGGCGCCGGCGGACGCAAGCTCACCGACAGCTCGTCCAGGCGCGGGAGCTCCTCCAGTCCCTTCAGGCCCAGGATCTCGAGAAACTGCGGCGTCGTGGAGTAGAGCAGCGGCCGGCCCAACCCCTCACCGCGGCTCGTGATCTCGATCAGTCCGCGCTCCACCAGCTTGTCGATGACCGCGCCGGAATCGACGCCGCGGATTTCGTCCACCTCGACGCGACCCACCGGCTGGCGATACGCGATGATGGCCAGCGTCTCCAGCGCCGCCGGACTGAGCCGGCGCGGCCGCAGGGCGAACTGGGCACGCTCGATCGGCTCGGCGTATTCGGGGCGCGTGAGGAATTGCCAGCCTTCGGCGATCTCGACCAGCTCGACGCCGTGATCGGCCGCGGCGAACGTGTCGCGCAGCTCGGCGAGCGCGGACCGCGTCCCCGCTTCGCCCGCTTCCGGGTCCAGCGTGGCCAGCTCGTCCAGGCCGAGCGGGCGCGACGCGGCGAACAGCGCCGCTTCAAGCAGCTTCGCGAGGGGACTCACGGCGGATCACCATCGGGGCGAACGGCTCGGGCTGGTCGAGTCTCACGGCGCCGCGCTTGGCCAGCTCGAGCAGGGCGATGAATGCGGACAGCACTTCGACGACGCCGGCCCGCTCACTCACGACGTCGTGCCACCGCAGCGTGTCACGCTCGGCGAGCAACGCCTGAATGCGGGCCGTCGCGCCTTCCACGTCCAGCGGACGGGGGACCACGCGGTGCAGCGTCGGCTCGGGAATCAGCGCAACGACGCGCTCGGCGGCCGCCAGCAGCTCGTTGAGCTCGATGGCGAGCGGCGCCGGCGGCAGATCCGGACCGGGCTGCTCGAAACCGCGCCCGAACCGCTCGGCCCGGATCGCGGCGGCGCCGGCGAGCCAGTCCACCAGCTCCCGGATCTGCTGGTACTCGAGCAGCCGCCGCACCAGCTCCGAGCGGGGATCCTCCCACTCGTCGTCGCCCAGACGCCGCGGCAGCAGCATCTGCGCCTTGATGCGCAGCAGCCGCGCCGCCATCTCGAGGTAGTCGGCGGCCTGATTGAGTCCCAGCTCGTTGATCGCCGCCAAGAACTGATCCGCGATGCGCGCGATGGGCAGGTCGGTGATGTCGACCTCGTCCTCGCGAATCAGATGCAGCAGCAGGTCGAGCGGGCCCGAGAACTGCTCGAGCTCGACCGTGAAACCGCCGCCCGCCGCGGCTCCGGCGGGCGAAGGGGGCGGAGGCAGGGCGGTCACTGGGCCACTCCCGGCAGGCGGTATCCCCCCACCATCGAGATGCCGAGCTGCATCAGCTGGCCGGCGGGCCACAGGATGACCTGGAACAGGCCGGGCAGGAAGTAGGTCAGCGCCATGATCGGGAGGAAGCCGAAGCGCCCCAACGCCCGGTACCGGAGCCCCGCCGCCGGTGGCAGCAGGTGGTAGAACGCGTGGCTGCCGTCGAGCGGAGGAATCGGAATGAGATTGAAGAACGCCAGAATCAGGTTGAACCACATGCCGAACACCGCCATTCGCTGCAGCAGCTCCATCGTGTGGGCAAGCGGCGGCACGCCGCGGCCGAGCATGCCGATCACCGCGAAGGCTCCGGTGAACACGAGGAACAGCACGAGATTGGTCGCGATCCCCGCGAGTGACACGATGACGTCGCCGCGCACGTACCGCCGGTACTTGCGTGGATTGACCGGCACGGGTTTCGCCGCGCCAAAGGTGTACCGTCCCTGTGAGCCCACCCACAATAGAATCGGCAGCAGCACGGTCATGAAGGGATCGATGTGCTTCAGGGGGTTCATCGTCAGCCGCCCGAGCATGTAGGCGGTATCATCGCCCTGTCGGTAGGCAGCCTCGGCGTGGGCGTATTCGTGGGCCACCATCGAGAAGAGCAGTACCGGGGCCCACAGCAAAAAATCGAGCGAGATAGCGGGGCTCGGCCGTTGTGGTCGGCCTAAGATACCGCCGGGGCCGTACCCGGGTCAACGTTGTAGCGCCTTGACCACGCTCAACTTACCGTCTAACTTGCGCGCCTCGAACGGGAGATTCCACCAGTGCCGCGAATCAAGTCTGCCAAGAAAGCGATGCGCCAGGCGCGCCGCCATACCGTCGTCAACCGCGCGCAGCGCTCCGCCCTGCGGACCGCCCTGAAGCGGGTCCGTAGCGCGGGGACGAAGCAGGAGGCCGCGAGCGCCTATGCGGCGGCCGTGCGCCTGCTCGATCGGGCCGCGCGGAAGGGACTGATCCACAAGAACAATGCGGCACGCAACAAATCCCGGCTGGCGAAGTTCGTGGAGACGAAGACCTGAGGAAGTTCTAGAGCGCCGCCAGCTCAGCCCCGCAGCTCTCGCAGTACCATTCCGTCGGCAAATTCATCGTACCGCACTCGCGGCACTTCAGCGTCCGGACCGGCTCCGGCTCGTCGTTCACAGGGGCCGAAGCCGGATTCGCCGGCGCCGGGCGGTTGTTGGCCGATTCGGAAGGCTGGAACTGGGCGCCGCTGCGCCGCCCCAAGGTGGGCGTGGTGCCCGGCGTGGGCGTCGCGATCCCGCGCTTCTCGTCCTCGGTGACCGACTTGAGGAACGCGAGCTCGTCGATCATCGCCGGTTTCTCGGCCGCCTTGGACTGATCGGGGCCCGGCTTCGGAGCGGGCGGGCTCTGGGGCGCGGGCGCCGGGGGCCGGGGGGGCGAACCCACGCGCGGCATCGCACCGGTCACCGCCGAGGCGGCGACGGTCACGTTGGGGGGAGCGGCGGGAGTGGCCGCCGGTGGCGGCGCGGCCGGTGCGGGTGGCGGCGCGGGCGGCACGCTGGGCCGCGCCCGCACCAGCTGCTCCAGCTCCTCGAGCTGACCGATGTCTTCGTCGACCGAGCCCAGCTCCTCGCGCACCGAGACGAGCTCCGCCAGCGATTCCTTGTGGACCTGCGTCCATTGCGACTCGTCGTACTCGCCGACCGCGTGGCGCAACTCGGCCTCGGCCAGCCGCTCGGCGGCCTGCGTCTCTCGGGCCTGCAGCTCGCGCCGCAGTTCCTTTCGCTGGGCGGCCATCAAGCGCGCCGCCTCCGCGTGCACCTTCAGCTCTTCGATGACCGCGTTGAGCCGCGCCTCGTAGTCCGACCGCACGCGCGTGCGCACCGTGGTAGGCGCCGCGCCTCCGGCGGCGTCGATCCGTGCGATCCACGCCTCGTATTGGCGCCGCTCCTCCAGCAGGCGCTGGATCGCAGCTGTGCTTTTGCTCGGCGCTTTGGCCATCCCGCTCCGTTCCCGCCTACACGCTCGCCCGCAGCGCTTCGAGACGCGCTACCACTTCCGGGGTGAGCTCGGTCACTCGTCCTAACAGGCGCGCCCCCAGCAAGATACGCGCCGAGTGCTCCAGAGTCTCCATCCGAATCCACGCCTCCTCGAGGCTCCGGCCCAGCGTCACCGCGCCGTGATTGGCCAGCAGCAGCGCCGCTTGGCCCCCGAGGCATGCCTCCACCTTGTCGCCCAACTCCGGAGTGCCCGGCATCCCGAACGGCACCAGGGGTACCCGGCCGACTAGCAAAATAAGCTCGGGCAACGAAAAAGACGCCAATCCCTCTCCGGCCAAGGCGAAGGCCGTTGCGGCCGGCGGATGCGCGTGGATCACCGCTCCGACATCGCTCCGGAGCCGCAGGATCCTCAAGTGTAAGTCCAACTCGCTGGTGGGGTTGCGACGGCCGCCCTGACGCCGGCCCGCGAGGTCGACTTCCACCATGTCCGTCGGTCTGAGGCGGTGCTTCAGACCCCCGCTGGGGGTGACCAGGACGCGGTCCTTGCCAGCCCGCGCCGAGAGGTTGCCGTCGCGCCCCGCGATCAAGCCGCGCTGGGACAGGTGTCGGCAGCACGCCGCCAGTTCCGCGGCGAGCGCGCGCCGGCTCATGGCGGCGACGACGCGCCCCCGTGCACGACCCGGCCGGCGACGAGCGTCAGGACGGCGCGGCCCACCAGCTCCCGTCCCGCGAACGGCGTGTTGCGGCTCTTGGAGTGGAATTCCTCGGGCCGCACCGTCCAGAGTGTGGTCACGTCGAGCACGCAGACATCCGCCGCCGCCCCCGGCGTGAGGCTTCCGCCCGACAGATGGAACAGCGCGGCGGGTCCGGTGCTCATCCGCCCGATGAGTGTGGGCAGGGTGAGGACTCCGGTGCGGACCAGGTCCGTGTAGGCCACGCCGAACGCAGTCTCCAGACCGATGATGCCGAACGGGGCGTCGTCGAATGCCGCTTCCTTCTCGTCGTACGCGTGCGGCGCGTGGTCGGACGCGATGCAATCGATCACCCCGTCACGCAGCGCCAGCCGCAGCGCCTCGACGTCCGCGGCCTCGCGCAACGGCGGGTTCATCTTGGCGTGCGTATCGTAGTCCTCGCACGCCGCGTCGGTAAGGGCGATGTGATGGGGCGTGGCTTCAGCGCTCACGCGGAGACCGCGCTCCTTCGCGCGGCGGATCAGCTCGACCGAGCCGCGCGTGGACATGTGACACAGATGCACGTGCCCGCCGGTGAGCTCCGCCAGCAGAATATCGCGGGCCACCATGATCTCCTCGGCCGCGGCCGGGATACCCTTCAGCCCGAGGCGGGCGGCCACCAGCCCTTCGTGCATGGCCCCGCCCGCGGCGAGCGACGGCTCCTCGCAGTGATCGGCGACCGGGATGTCGAACGTGCGCGCGTACTCCAGGGCGGTGCGCATGAGATGCCCGGACGCCACGGGCTTTCCGTCGTCGGAGACCGCCACGGCCCCGGCCCCGACCATTTCGCCGAACTCGGCCAGCTGTTCGCCGCGCTGGCCGACCGACACGGCCCCGATCGGATACACCCGCGCGAGCCCCGCGCGCACCGACTGGCGCACGATGAATCCGACCGCGGCCTGGTTGTCGGTGACGGGATCGGTGTTGGGCATGGCGCAGACGGTCGTGAACCCGCCCGCCACCGCCGCGCGCGCGCCGGTGGCGACCGTCTCTTCGTCCTCGTTGCCCGGCTCGCGCAGATGCACATGGACGTCCACCAGGCCGGGCACGACCACCTTCCCCGAGACATCGCGGATCTCGACGCCGTCGGGTGTCCCGAGCCCGGTGCCGACCGCGGCGATCTTGCCATCCTGCACGAGCACGTCGGCCACGGCGTCGAACCCGCGGGCCGGATCGATCACCCGCCCCCGGCGCAGCAGCACGGGGCGGCTCATTCGGCTACTCCCCCGCCCTTCGCGGCGTCGGCCAGCTCCGGGCGGCCCCCCGCCAGCAGGTACAGCACGGCCATCCGGACGGCGACCCCGTTCGTGACCTGTTCGAGGATGACGCTGTGCGGGCCGTCCGCGACGCGCGAATCGATTTCCACGCCGCGGTTCATCGGGCCGGGGTGCATGATCGTGAGCCGGCGCGGTGCGCGCGCCAGCCGCTCGGCCGTCACCCCGAAGACCCGGTAGTACTCGCGCAGGCTGGGGATGAATCCCTTCTCCATTCGCTCGAGCTGCAGGCGCAGGATGTTGAGCACGTCCGCCCACTCGATCGCTTCCTCGATTCTCCCGAAGACCTGGACGCCCAGGTCCTCGATGCCGCGCGGCAGGAGCGTGCGTGGCCCGCACACCCCTACCTCGGCGCCGAGCTTGGTCAGACCCCACAGGTTGGAGCGCGCCACGCGGGAATGCAGGATGTCGCCCACCAGACAGACCTTCACCTTCTCGATGCGGCCCAGCGTATCGCGGATGGTGAGCATGTCGAGCAGCGCCTGCGTCGGGTGCTCGTGCTTCCCGTCCCCGGCGTTAATCACGTTGGAGCGGATGCGCTGGCCCAGGAACTGCGCCGCGCCCGAGGCGCCGTGGCGAATCACGACCATATCGATGCGCATCGCCTCGAGGTTCCGGGCGGTGTCCACCAGCGTCTCGCCCTTCGACACCGAGGACCCCGACTCCGCCACGTTCACCGTGTCGGCCGAGAGCCGCTTCTCGGCGAACTCGAACGAGATGCGGGTGCGGGTGGAGGCCTCGAAGAAGAGATTGACGATCGTCTTGCCGCGCAGCGCCGGGACCTTCTTGATGGGCCGCTCGCTCACTTCCTTGAACGGCTCGGCGGTGTCCAGGATGAGGCGGATCTGCTCCGCCGTCAGGTGCTCGAGGCCGACCAGATCCTTGCCCAGCCCCGGGGGGTGCGTCATGCGGGCGACACCACGGTCACCTCGTCCCTCCCGTCCAGCTCCTCGATCAGTACGTCCACACGTTCTCCCGGGCCGACCTTGGCCACCTTCCCCACGATCTCCGCCTGGATGGGAAGCTCGCGGCCGCCGCGATCCACCAGGACGCAGAGCGAGATGCGCCGGGGGCGCCCGAAATCGGCCAACTCGTCGAGCGCCGCGCGGACCGTGCGCCCGGTATACAGCACGTCGTCCACGATGACGACGTGCGTGCCAGTGAGATCCCCGGGCAGCCGCGTCTCGCCGATGACGGGCTTGGGGCCCACGAGCTCCAGGTCGTCGCGGTACAGCGTGATGTCGATCGCGCCGCGAGGGATCGCGACACTTTCCTCTTTCTCGATGAGGCGGGCGAGTCGCTCGGCGAGCTCGACGCCGCGGCGCTGGATGCCGACCAGCACCAGACCCTCGGTCCCGTGCGTCAACTCGAGGATCTCCACGGCCATACGCTGAAGCGCCCGCGCGAGCGCGCGGGCGTCGAGAAGGATGGTGCTCTTGGTTTGCGCCCGGGGCATGTCCGGGGCTGGAAGGTAACTAGGCGACTACGGGGGTCAACGCCGGCTTGCCGCCGAGTACCGCCTGGACATTGGCGAGCGCGAGTCCCGCCATCGCCCGCCGGGTCTCGAGCGTGGCGCTGCCGATGTGGGGCAGCAGGATCGCGTGCGGCGCCGCGAGCAGCCGGGCGTGGATCGCCGGCTCGTCCGCGTACACGTCGAGGCCCGCCGCGCCGAGCCGCCCGTCCTCGAGTGCCGCAGCGAGCGCCTCCTCCCGCACCAGGTCGCCCCGCGACGTATTCACGAGGATCGCCCCGGCCTTCATGCGGGCGAGGTTCTCCGCCGAGACGACGCCCTTGAGCTCGGGCACCGCCGGCACGTGGAGCGACAGCACGTCGCTCTCCCGGAACAACGCGCCGAGCTCCACCCGCACGGCGCCCGTCGTCGTCTCGAGCTCGGGCTTGGGGTTGCGGGTCGAGTAGATCACCCGCATGCCGAAGGCCACCGCCCGTCGCGCCACCGCCTGGCCAATCCGCCCCGCGCCCAACAGCCCCAGGGTGCGGCCGCGCAGCTCCATGCCGAGCAGCTGCGTGGGATGCCAGCCGGTCCACTGGCCGCTCTTGACGAGGTCCATCCCGGCCGGGAGCCGCCGAGCGCACGCCAGAATCAGCGCCCAGGTGAGATCCGCCGTCGCCTCGGTGAGGACGTCGGGCGTGTTGGTGACCGTGACCCGCCGCAGCTCGGCCGCGACCAGGTCCACGTTGTTGTAGCCGACCGCCACGTTCGCGACGATGCGGAGTTTCGGCAGGTTCTTGAGCTCCGTGCCTCCCACCCAGCGCGACAGAAGCGGCACGAGCGCCACCCAGTCGCCGCGCGGCGTCGGGGCGTCGTGCGGCAACCAGGTGACGTCCAGCCCGGTGAGCTGCCCGGCTCCGAGCAGGGTCTCGAGCTCGGCGGCGACGAGGACGGGATGGCCGGGCACTACGCGGGCGGCAATCCCGTGTCCAGCAGTATCCGCCAGGTGCCGTCGGCCTGCTTGCGCCACACGACGACGTAATGCCCGCTGTCCACTTGCGGCTGCCCATCCTTCGACGGATACGTGAAGCGGTAGTGCCCGTATTCGATCGCCGTCGGGCCGTCGAAGATCACCTGGTCGGTCTGGACCACCGCCTCGGTCGCGTGGGGATTCTGGTACATCTGCGTGAACAGCTCCTGGATCGCCGCGCGGCCCTTCCATGTCTTCCCCGCACGCAGGCTGAGCTCGACGCCGCTGTCGGCGAAGATGCGGGCAATCGCGGCGGCATCCCCGGCCCTGGTGGCCTCGGCCCACGCCTGGTTCTGCACGTCGATCACCCGGCGCACGGCGGCCATGTCGTCCTGGGCGTGGATCGCGCGGGGCGCGAGTAGCCCCATCACCGCTACCACCCCGACTGTGCTCAGTCTCATGCTTCCTCCCGTGTGTGTACCCGACCCGCGCGGAGCTTTCCGCGGTCCACTTTTCCCAGGTGCGTGCGCGGCAACACGTCCATGAACACCACCTCGCGCGGCACCTTGTAGCCCTCGAGTCGCTCGGCGGCGAACGCCTGCAGCTCCTCGGCGAGATCACTGCGCCGCTCACCGGCCACGACGAACGCGTGCGGCTTGACGAGTCCCCCCGCTCCCACGACGCCGACCACCGCCGCCTCGCGCACCGCGGGGTGCTGCAGCAGGCAGCTCTCGACCTCCTGCGGGGCAAGCCACTTGCCGGACACCTTGAGCATCTCGTCCGCGCGACCGTGGTAGGTGACGTATCCGTCGGCATCGCGCGAGATGAGATCTCCGGAGACGTACCACTCTCCCCGAAACGCGGCTTGCGTCTTCTCCATCTCCTGCCAGTAGGCGACCGCGCGCGACTGCCCTCGCACCCACAGTATCCCGACCTCACCAGGATCGAGTTCCCGCCCCGACTCGTCACACACGCGCACCTCGAAGCCCGGCACGACCTGCCCCAGCGTCCCGGGGCGCACGGCACCCGGCCGGTTGGTGATGAAGATGTGCCACATCTCGGCGGTCCCGAGTCCGTCCAGCAGGTCGACGCCGAACGCGCCGGTCCAGCGCTCGTACAACTCCACCGGGAGGGCCTCCCCCGCCGAGGTCGCGAAGCGCAGCGACGACAGATCCTGTCGCGCCGCGTCGGGGTGGCTCACCATCCGGTTCACCATGGTGGGGACGTTCACCAGGATCGTGGGATGGTGCCGCGCGATCCGCGCGAACAGCGTCTCGGGCGTCGCGGGTTCCGGGAAGAGCACGGCCGTGGCGCCGACCGAGAACGGGAAGAACAGATTCGCCCCCATGGCGTAGCCGAAAAACAGCTTGGGCACCGAGAGGGTGATGTCGCTCTCGCGGTACCCGAGCGTCGCCTTGGCGTAGCACTCGGTGGTGTTGGCATAGGACCGATGCGCCTGGACGACCGCCTTGGGCCGCCCCGTCGTGCCGCCGGAGAAGAGCCAGATGGCCGCGTCGTCCCGGTGGCTGGGAAACGTCTCCAGCGCATCCGGCAGGCCGCCCAGCCGGGCGGCGGTCGCCGGGTCGTCGGCGACCATCACCGCGCTCAGCAGCGGCGCACCCCGCGCCGCCGCCCGGAAGGCGTCCGCCGTGTCTCGCGCGGTGACGGCGACGCGGGCCCGCGTGTAGGTGAAGAAATACTCCAGCGTGGCGGCATCGAGCGCCGGGTTGACCATCACGACCACGGCGCCAATCTTGAGGGTGCCAAAGAGCGCGGCGACGAAGTCCGAACCGTCGGGCAGGCCGAGCAGCACGCGCTGCTCGGGCTGGACCCCGGCCTCCAGCAGCAGGCGGCCGAACCGGTTCGCCCGCGCCTGAACCTCCGCGTAGGTGAGCGCACCCTGATCCGTCACGAGCGCCGTCCGCCCGCCCCGCCCTTCGCGCACCCGCGCGTCGAGGAAGTAGTCGGCGATGTTGAACCGCTCCGGCGGCTGAAAATCCATGGGGAGATGATGCGCTCCGGCGAGCCCACTGGTCAACCAGCCTGATGGCCGTCCGTCAGCTCTCCCACCTGACCTGGCAGGACGTCGGGAGCTTCGATCGCGAGCGGGCGGTCGCGATCCTGCCCATCGGGGCCCTCGAGGCGCACGGCCCGCACCTGCCGATCGCGACCGACGTCCTCATCGCCGAGGCGATGGCGAGTACCGGCGCCGACCGGCTGTCGACCCGGGGATTGGACGTCCTCCTGCTGCCGGTCCTGGCCTACGCAGCGGCGCCATTCGCCGCCGACTTTCCCGGCACCCTGTCCTCCGACCCCGGCGCCCTGACCCTCCAGATCGTGGGGGTCGCCGAAAGTCTCGCCCGCCACGACTTCGAGATGCTCGCGCTCGCCAACGCCCACCTGGACCCTGCCCACCTCGCCGCGATTCACGCCGCCGTGACCGCGGTGCGCGAGACCGGGCGGATCCGGATCGTGTTCGCCGACGTCACGCAGAAACCCTGGGCGATGCGGCTGACCCCCGAGTTCCGCAGCGGCGCGTGCCACGCCGGACGGTATGAGACCTCGCTCGTCATGGCCCTCCGGCCGGATCTCGTGCGCGAAGCGGTGCGCGAGCACCTCCCCCCCAACGCGCGCTCGCTGTCGGCGGCGATCGCCGCGGGGCAGAAGAGCTTCGTCGAGGCGGGAGGTCCCCGCGCCTACTTCGGGTATCCGGCCGAGGCCACGATCGAAGAGGGACGCTCGAGCCTCGCCGCACTGGGAGCGATCCTCGAGGAGTCGGTGATGATCGAGCACGCCCGGGGCACGGGATGACACTCAGTGGCCGCGGGGCCGTGGTCACCGGCGGAGGGCGCGGCATCGGCGCGGCGATCGCACGGGCGCTCGCGGGCGCGGGGGCCCGGGTCCTGGTCGCTGCCCGGCACACCGACGAAGTGGAAGCGGTGGCCCTGCAGCTGCGCCACGCCGGGCATCAAGCCTGGGCGACCCACTGCGACGTGACCGATGCGGGCCACATCGCGGCGCTGGCCCGGACGGCGCACGAGCGGCTCGGCACGGCCGACATCCTGGTGAACAACGCCGGCGCCTCCTCGTCCGCCCCGGTGACGCGCATCATGCTCGAGGAATGGCAGCGACTGTTCGCCGTGAACGCCACCAGCACGCTGCTCGCGACCCAGGCCTTCCTTCCGGGGATGCTGGAGCGCGGCTGGGGACGCATCGTGAACGTGGCCTCCATCGCGGGCCTCCAGGGCGACAAGTACATCGCCGCCTACAGCGCCGCCAAACACGCCGTCATCGGATTCACCAGGTCCCTGGCGGCGGAGGTCGCGGGGAAAGGCGTCACGGCCAACGCCGTCTGTCCCGGCTATGTGGACACCCCCATGACTGACGAATCGCTCGCCCGTATCATGGAGCGCACGAAGATGACCCGGGAAGCCGCGCTGGCGGCCGTGCTGTCCCATGCGGGACAGCCGCGGCTCGTCACCGCCGACGAGGTCGCGGCGACCGTGCTGGCGCTGGCCGGCGACGCGGCGACGACGCTCAACGGACAGACCATCATCCTCGACGCGGGAGCGCTGCACGCGTGAGCTTCGAGATCCTGAATCCCGAACCGCTCGGCCGCCCCAGCGGCTGGAACAACGGCCTGCTCGCTCCGCTGGGCGGCCGCATCCTGTTCGTGGCCGGGCAGACGGCCCCCGCCGCGTCCGGCCTCGTCGCCCAATGGGAGGCCGCGCTCGAGCGCGTGCTCGCCGTGGTGCGCGCGGCGCGCGGCGGCCCACAGGATATCGGGCGCATGACCGTCTACGTCACCGACAAGGCCGCCTATCTGGCCGGCCGCCCCGCCCTCGGCGAGGTGCACCGCCGCCTGATGGGAAAGCACTACCCGGCCATGGTGCTGGTCGAGGTGAAGGCACTCGTGGATCCGGGCGCCCTGGTGGAAATCGAAGCGACCGCCGTGATTCCCTGAACGAAGAGGCCTGAGCTCTGCATGCCGCTCGCTCCGCAGTCGTTTCTCTACGCGCTCGACCCGGGCGGCGTGGCGACCATCACGCTGAACCGCCCGGAGCGACTGAACGCGCTCACGTTCCAGGTCTACGAGGAGCTGCGCGACGCGTTCCGCACGCTGGATACCGAGCCGGGGGTGCGCGCCGTGGTGCTCACGGGATCGGGGCGGGCGTTCTGCTCGGGCGGCGACGTCGAGGACATCATCGGCCGGCTGTTCGAGCGGGACGCGTCGGGGCTGCTCGCGTTCACGCGCCTCACCTGCGACCTGATCCTGGCGATCCGGCGTTGCCGCCGTCCGGTGATCGCGGCGCTGAACGGCACGACCGCCGGCGCAGGCGCCGTGATCGCATCGGCCTGCGATTTCCGCGTCGCGGCCGAGGGAGCGAAGATCGCGTTTCTGTTCGTGCGGGTCGGCCTGTCCGGCGCCGACATGGGAGCGGCCTGGCTGCTGCCGCGCCTGGTGGGATTGGGGCGCGCCACCGAGCTGCTGATGACCGGGGACTTCATCGATGCGAAACGGGCGCACGAGATCGGCCTGTATCATCGCGTCGTGCCCGCCGACGCGGTGCTCGCCGAGGCTCGTGCCCTGGCCGAGCGGCTCGCGCGCGGTCCCTCGGCCGCGCTGGCCGTCACCAAGGACGCGCTCAACCGTGAAGGGGCCATGCCGCTCGAGGCCGCGCTGGAGCTCGAGGCGCAGCTCCAGGCCGAGCTGATGGAGCATCCCAACTTCCGCGAGTCCTACGAGGCGTTCGTCGCCAAGCGCGAGCCGAAGTTCACGTGATCCCCCGACTCATTCCCGACACGGGCCCGGTGCGGGCGTTTCTCGACCCCCACCACCTGGAGCTCGGCGCGCGCGTCGCCGCGTTCGCCACGCAGGAGATCGGCCCGCGGCCGGAGCCCGCCGACGACGCCGCCGCACGCCGCGAAGCCCGCGAGCTCCTCGCCCTGCTCGGCCGGGCCGGCTGGTACGCGCCCATCGGCGAGCAGCACCTGCGCTCCTGCTGCCTCATCCGTGAGGCCCTCGCGGCCGCGTCTCCGCTGGCGGACGCGGTGTTCGCGTTGCAGGCCCTGGGCAGCCTGCCCATCATCCTCGCCGGCTCCGACGAGCAGAAACGCCGTTGGGTCGGCGCCGCGCTCGCCGGTGAAGCGATGGCCGCGTTCGCCATGACCGAGCCGGAGGCGGGGTCCGACGTCGCGGCCATCGCCACCACG